>CAZWSD010000387.1:0-3662 GCA_964636535.1 uncultured Acidobacterium sp.
CCATCAGCGACAGGTTGTCGAGACTGTATCCCAACAGATACATCACTGCGAAAGTGCCGACCAGGGACACAGGGACGGCGACGCTGGGAATAAGAGTGGAGCGCGGGCTACGCAAGAAGACGAATACGACCAGAATGACAATCAGAATGGAAATGGAAAGCGCCAGCTCAACGTCGCGCACAGAGGAGCGAATGGTGATGGTGCGGTCATGGACGATGTGAAGATCAATGCCAGCAGGAATATCGGATTCGAGCGTTGGCAGCTGCGCTTTGACGCGATCCACCGTGGCAATTACATTCGCACCCGGTTGCCGAAAAATGATCACCGTCACCGATGGGACGCCGTTTGTGTATCCGGCTGTGCGTACATTTTGGGAGCCGTTATACACGTCGGCCACGTCGCTGAGCCGTACAGCCTGGCCGTCGTGGTAGCCAATAATGAGTGGCCGATATTGCGCGGCTTCGGTAATTTGATCGTTGGTCTGGATGTCCGCGGTCATCGACTGATTAGCAATCTGACCAGTTGGCAGATCCGCGTTTTGCACGCTGAGGGCGTCCCGCACTTGACTCATCGTAAGTCCGTAGCTCTCCAGTTGCGTTGGATTAACCTCAACTCGAACTGCCGGGCTTGCCGCGCCTCCTATAAATACCTGCCCTACGCCATCGATCTGGGAGAGCTTTTGCTCCAGGATGGTGGATGATTTGTCGTAGATGTAGGTCGTGTCGTACTTCTTTGAAGTGAGCGAAATAATAAGGATGGGACTGTCAGCGGGATTGACCTTAAAATAGTGAGGGCTTGACGGAAGGTTTGCGGGCAGATAAGTACGCGCGGCGTTAATCGCGGCCTGCACATCTCTCGCAGCTCCGTTTATGTTGCGGCTGAGATCAAATTGGAGCGTAATGGAGGTGCTGCCCAGCGAGCTCGACGATGTCATTTGCGTCAAGCCCGCGATATGGCCGAACTGTCTTTCTAATGGCGTTGCGACTGATGAAGCCATCACCTCCGCGCTGGCCCCTGGCAGATTCGCGCCCACATTAATTGTGGGAAAGTCGACTTGCGGCAGCGGTGAAACCGGGAGGACGGAATACCCGATGGCCCCGGCAATGGCTACGGCAATTGTCAACAGAGTAGTTGCAATCGGTCGCTTGATAAAGGGAGCAGAGGGATTCATGGCGCTTCCTGCTCGTAGCCTGAAGCAGAAACAGGCTGATTCTGACTCTTCCTGGCCAAACGCCTGCCCAGTTTGTCAAAGAAAATGTAGATTACCGGTGTGGTGTACAAGGTGAGAATCTGGCTCACCAGCAGACCGCCGACCATTGCAATGCCAAGGGGCCGACGCAGTTCGGAACCGTAGCCACTGCCCGCCGCCAAAGGGACGCCAGCCAGCAGCGCGGCCATCGTCGTCATCATGATCGGCCGAAAGCGTAGCAGGCAGGCCTCGTAAATTGCTTCGGAGGCGTTCTTGTTTCTCAGTCGCTCGGCCTCCAAGGCGAAGTCGACGATGAGAATCCCGTTCTTTTGAACAATGCCAATAAGAAGGATGATGCCAATAATCGACACGACATTGAGATTCTGACGAAAAATGATGAGCGCAAGAAGGGCGCCAACTCCCGCCGAAGGAAGAGTTGAAAGAATGGTCACCGGATGAATAAAACTCTCGTACAGCACGCCTAGCACGATGTAGACGACGACAAGAGCAGCGAGAATCAGCAGGGCTTCGTTGGACAGCGAATTCACGAAGGATGCCGCGGTTCCTTGCCAATTGGACTGAAGGCTGGCAGGAAAATGCATGCTTTCAACAGTCTTATCGACCTCTTGAATTGCATTCCCCAAGGCGGCGTGGGGTGCGAGATTGAATGAAACAGTTACGGATGGAAACTGATCCTGGTGATTGATCGAAAGTGCTTCAGGAACTTCACTCACAGTAGAAAACGCGCTGAGCGGCACAGCGTTTGCGCCGGCGGAGCCGCTGAGCGCACTCGGATTCGATCCTGCGAAAGTACCCGTGGAAGAATTGCCGGAGGATGCCAGGACGGTCGACGGAGGGCTGAGCACGTTGGACCCCGGCGTATAGAGAACCGACGTGGTTAAGGCATTGGAACCGGCTGCGCTCGACGCAGAGGCGGAAAAAGTCGTCGAGGCGGCGGCTCCGCTGGCCCCCGAGGAAATATTCGATTGAACGTAAAGGTCACTCAGGTTGGAAGGGTGCTGTCGCCACGACGGAGAAGTTTCCATGATGACGTGGTATTGATTGAGCGAGGTATACAGCGTGTTGATCTGCCGCTGCCCGAATGCGTCGTAGAGGATGTTGTCAACGGTGGCCGGCGCGATGCCCAATCGCGACGCTGTAACACGATTGATGTCGACGCGAATGGCTAGTCCGCCGTTTTGTTGATCTGTAGCGACATCCTCCAGATCAGGAAGCTTCTTCAATTTCGCGACAAATCTGTCCGTCCACTCGTTCAACTCAGTACTGTTTGGATCTTCCATGGTGAATTGATATTGCGTGCGGCTGACGCGATCATCCACTGAAATATCCTGTACGGGCTGCATGTAAAGGTGAATGCCTTGTACGCTTGCCAGGCGCTTTTGCAGGCGTCGAATCACTTCAGACGCGCTCAGGCTCCGATCCTGTATTGGTTTGAGGTTGATGGAAATGCGGCCGCTGTTCAAGGTCGTATTGATTCCATCGACGCCAATGAACGAAGAAAGGCTCTGTACGGCAGGATCTTTCAGGATGACCGCATCCAGTGCCTTTTGCCTCTTCGCCATCGCTTCAAAGGAAATGGTTTGCGGGGCCTGGGATATGCCCTGAATGACACCGGTATCCTGCGTGGGGAAAAAGCCCTTGGGGATTTCGATATAGAGGAAGATGGTGAGTGCGAGGGTTCCGGCGGCCACCAGCAGGGTCAGCGTCTGGAAGCGCAGAATCACTTTCAGCGTTCGGCCATAAAAGCCGATCATTCCGTTGAAGGCTCTTTCAGACACCCGGTAAAACGCCGTGTGCTTCGCCGCAGGGTCGTATCGGAGGATGCGCGAACACATCATCGGAGTAAGGGTGAGTGAAACGACCGCCGAAATCATGATCGTCACGGCGAGAGTCACCGCGAACTCGCGAAAGAGCCTGCCAACCACATCCCCCATGAATAGCAAGGGTATGAGCACCGCGATCAGCGAGACGGTGAGCGAGAGGATAGTGAACCCGATCTGGCCTGCCCCTTTCAGGGCGGCTTCCATGGGGGCGTATCCATCCTCAAGAAAGCGCGAAATATTCTCGATCATCACGATGGCGTCGTCGACCACGAAGCCGGTCGAAATGGTAAGCGCCATCAGGGACAGATTGTCGAGGCTGTAGCCGAGCAGGTACATCGCAGCGAAGGTGCCAACCAACGACAATGGCACGGCCACGCTGGGAATAATGGTGGCATATACGCTGCGGAGGAAAAGGAAGATGACGAGCACAACCAGCCCCACCGTCAACAACAGCTCGAACTCGACGTCGTGGACGGAGGCCTGAATACTGGTGGTGAGATCAGTCAGTTCGTGAATCTGAATTCCTGCCGGGAGGGAAGCTTCCAGGCGCGGAAGGATGGTTTTGATGCTGCGGACGACCGCGATCGTGTTGGCGCCGGGCTGTCTCTGAATGTTCAGGATGATCGCCG
>CAZWSD010000388.1:0-3634 GCA_964636535.1 uncultured Acidobacterium sp.
CATGGGCGCCATCGCGGCCCACATCGCCTACATCAGCCACCATGGCGGAATCGAGGTCGAGACGGACGACGGACAGCGCGTGTCCAAAGCGGGCCAGAAAGAGCTACTCAGGAGCTGGTACCTGGATCTTTCCCCCGGGCAGTATCGGCCGGTGCCGCGCGGGGCCAAGAATTCGGTTGGTGGCATCAAGCTGGTGCACAACATCGTTCTGTCCATGCCAGCGCCGACGCCCTCGGAAAAAGTGCTGGCGGCGGCAAAGAACTTTGCGCGAGAGAAATTTGGGCTCAAGTACCGCTACGCAATGGCTGTCCATACCCATCAAGGGCACCCGCACGTGCACCTGGTGGTGAAGGCTGATGGCCTCCATGCCCCGCGCCTCCACATCGATAAGGCCATGCTGCGCGAATGGCGCCAGGATTTTGCGCGGATGATGCGGGACCAAGGCATCCCCGCGAATGCGACGCAGCGAGCCCTGCGGGGACATAGCAAGGGAGCCGAGCGGGACTGCCGCTACAGGACCAGGAGGCGAGGAAGCTCTAATGCGCTTCGCAAGAAGGGCCAGAACATCGTCAGAGAGCTGGCGATATCCGGCGCAGTCCGGGACCCAGCGCACGTCAAACTAGCGGAGACACGAAAAGCTGTGGTGGCTGGCTGGCACAGAGTGGCCACCCTCCTCGAAAAGCAGGATGAAACCACCCTCGCGGGCGAAGTGCGGCAATTCGTAAAGAGCATGCCGCCAGTGCTCACTGACCGGGAGCAACTCGCTATTGAGCTCATCCGCAATGTGAAGGCTCAGAGATCAGTCCGGGCACGAGAACATGACGCGGTGCGCGAAAGGGTGGTCGAAAGAACACGGTGAATGATCCTGCGCTACAATACAAGGAGCAATCCCACGCACCATCATTGTCGCCGACAGTCTAGCGGGGACCCACGGAAGGACGTACCCTGTACAAATGGGAACGGGTACGACATTTCTAAATGGCCGAAACCGCGGTAAAGGGGTCTACGGCTTTTCCCACGACCTGCTCGTCGGTTGCCGCGAGTTCGCGGAATTCTCCAAGACCGTGAACGACAATAATGCGGCGTTCTCGATGAATATCGCTTGTGCGCTATTCGGCGGTTCATACCTAGAGGCGCGTCTCAACGAGGAGATTGCGCAGATGGCCAACGGTCCTGGTAGAAACATCCGGCCGACGCGAAAGTTCTGGACTGTTCTCTATGAGGACCAGAAAGACATGGGCCCGAAGCAGAAATGGAACTTCATTGCCTCCACCTGCTGCGGACGCCTCTGGGACGCTTCCGTCGAGCCGTTCCAGTCCTACGACCTCGTCCTTTCATTGCGCAACGAGTTAACCCATTACAAGGGCATCGTTACCCGCAAGAGCGATCCGCCGGTCAAGAAGCTGAGGGCCTTAATGGTTCGATTCAAGGGACCGCGCGATCCGATGATGAAGGCCTTTCGGGTCGCGAGCTGGGTCGATGAGCTGCTTTCCGCTCCTGAACTAGGGTCTTGGGTCGCGGGCCTCATAGAACACTTCGACGTGAATTTCGACCTTTTGCTGTTTGGGCGCAGCCCAAAGTCCGTGAAGATTCGGAGACTCCGTCTACCTCAGACGATGATCGATTGAGATATGGCGCCTCTGGAGCCACGGCCACCGATCATGCAGTCGTCGACGCCAAGAGTGTGGCGCTGGATGAACCAGCCGGATTGCCGTCAAGATGACGCAGCCACTAACGCCCCACCAGACTTACATGAAATCCCAATGGCGCTTCGCTAATGGAGCTTCGCGCAGCAGCGAGGCGAAAGAATGGATCGCTTGACAATGCGTGACAGCTATGTCTGTACGGGATGCGTCGAAGACGAAGATCTTCAGGCGTTCATTGAGACAAACGCGTCAGACAGCGGAGACGGCTGCACGTTCTGTGGCGCTGAACGCAAAGATGTCATCGCCTGTAGATTTTTGGACCTGATGTGCCACATCGAGGATTGCATCAGGCGCGAATACGCTCTCGCCGCGAACAATCTCGCGTGGGAAGGCGCAGAGGGTGGGTGGCTCGGTGCGGACCATTGGGACACCCCCGATCTCCTGCGCGATAAAATTGGGATCGGGCTCCCCCGTGACCACGACGATACCTTGTTCGAGACGATGTGCTCGTATCTTGAGCACACAGACTGGTGCGTGAGAAACCCCTATGGTGAAAGCGGCCTGGAGCACCTGCAGTTCGATTGGGACGATCTCACAAATATTGCGAAACATCACACTCGGTTCTTTCTTGGAGAACAGAGGCGCGAGCGTGACCGTGGTTTTCTCAACGAGCGCTCTGATCCGAGCGGCTTTCTGAAGCAAATCGGTAACTGCGCGATACGGCTCGAGCTGATCTCCACACTTCAAGCAGGGACCAGTCTGTATAGAGTCCGTTTCCACGGAGGCAACCCATCATTTACGTCACCCACAGATCTGGGACCGCCCCCTGTTGAAGGCGCGTTCGTATCGAACAGAATGAGCCCTCCTGGCATCGTTATGTTTTATGGCGCTCTTGACCAAGACACGGCGCTAGCTGAGACATGCGAGAAAGCAGGCGGTTATAGCGTCGGGCAGTTTCGTACGCTCCGGGACCTGCGCGTTCTCGATCTCACAAAAGCTCCAGAACCTCCTGGCATTTTTGCTCTAGAGCCTGACAGTCGTGAGTGGAGCCGACACGAAGCCGTTTTCTTTCAAGAATTTATTGCGGACCTGACTAAACCCATCAAACGAGACGATCGTGTTCACCTTGAATACGTGCCCACGCAGATCATAATCGAGTATTTTCGTCTCCGGTTCCATGCCGACCTCCCGTGCAAGCCGCTGGATGGCGTTATTTATTCTAGTTCCCGGAAAGTGCATGGAGTGGCTGTAGTGCTGTTCTGCGACCAGTCATCCGTGCTGGGTATCGAGCAAGATGAATTCGGGGACCATGGGCCGCAAAATAAGTGGTTAGAACTTATGGGCGCAGAATGTATCACGCTTTCCGCCGATGCGGTCTTAGCCATGTTAGAACACGACTCCGGCATAGACGTATCCGGGTTTGTCGACAGTCCAGAGTGATTGCAGGCACATGGCACTGATTGCGACAGCCGGCCCAGGGCTATTCGGTTCAGATTCTCTTGTGATTGCAGGGCAAAGGCTCCGGCCCGATTTGCCATATACTAAAAGCTGGTGTCGTGGTTAGTCCTCAAGCACACGCCGAATGACCCCTTCGGCACTGGCTCCCGCAAAGACAAATGGGTGTGACCTCAGCGCATTCCTGGACATCGGGCCCAGAAGTTCAGCGAACTGAGGCATTGTGTCATCGCCGCGCTCCCCATTGAGCAAGACAAAATGCTCAAGATGTACATCACTGTCGGCTCCCAAAGCGAAAAGGTATCGAAAGAACGTGTCAGTGACGGGGAATGAATAACCTATAACAACAATGTTGTCAGCGGCGGCAAGTTCTTGTGCCGCCCGTCGCCAGACATCTACTAGATCGGCAGTTTCAGCAGCCTTGTTCCACGTTGGGGGCACAAGCACCGGTACTGCGTCGAGCTGGGCGCCGCACGTATCCCCCTGTGTCACCGTAGTTGTCGCCTCGATACCTCTGTAATCTTGGGGGCATT
>CAZWSD010000389.1:0-3629 GCA_964636535.1 uncultured Acidobacterium sp.
AATGACCGGCGACTTCCCTCAGGCCATCCGCCTCTCCGCTGAAGTCCTCGCCACCTGCGGCCACATTTATCCCGTCACCTCCCACAACGTCACTCTCGCCGCCCGCATGGGCAACGGCTCCATCATTCGCGGAGAAACCAGCATCACCGCCAGCCATGAAGTCATCCGCGAACTCATGATCGAACCGCCTGACGTTGATCCCCTCCCCGAAACCCTCGAAGCCATCGCCAAAGCCGACCTCATCACCCTCGGCCCCGGCTCCCTCTTCACCAGCCTCATCACCAACCTGCTCGTCCCGGGCATCCCTGAGGCCATCGCCAACGCCACGGGCACCCGCGT
Source organism: uncultured Acidobacterium sp. (assembly GCA_964636535.1). GTDB lineage: Bacteria > Acidobacteriota > Terriglobia > Terriglobales > Acidobacteriaceae > Acidobacterium. The sequence goes on from CAZWSD010000389.1 coordinate 340, forward strand.
CTATCTCGCCAATCTCATGACCCAGCCCAATGAGAGCCTCCATCTCACTGCCTCCCAGCACATCGAGCGCATCTACGACCATACCCGGCAATCCATCTTTGATTACGCCCTCATCAACATCGCCCCCATCTCCCGGGCCGCGCGCGAACGCTACGCCGCCGAAGGCGCCGAAGCCATCACCGCCGACGTCCACAAAATCGAATCCATGGGTATCCGCTGTATCACCGGCGACTTCGCCGATAAGGGCGACCTCGTACGCCACGCCTCCGACCGCGTCGCCAACGCCCTCCTCCAGATCCCCCTCCGTAAAACTCCCAGCCAGCCCTCGAACCGTTAGCCCCACCCGGCCATTACCTCAGTGGCACTTCCCTCACGATTTCTGATCTGCAGCCGCAGAAACTGAATTACCATGTTGTCACCTTGATAAACGCATCCGCTTCCCTATGGAGAAACGTACCTTTGACAGGATTTTCGGTATCGCCATTGCCTTGGCACTTCCGGCATATCTCTTTCTGATACCTGTCTTCGCCCGAAACCCGTTTTACGTCGCATCGCTGGCGGGCGCCCTTCTGCTTCTGCTCTTCGCCTGGCGCAATAATCCTGCGCGCCTGCAGCTGATCTTTCTTGGATTGGCCCTGCCCCTGGGCGTCTGTCTTGTCGCTGTCTTCAATGCCCTCATCACTTACCTGCAGCCGCATACCATCGATGCGGTCCTCAGTCGCCTGGACGGCGGCCTCAGCGTCGCCATCTATCATTGGACTTTTCAGCACCCCCCGGTTCACGCTTTCCTCTGGTGCGTTTACTTCGCTCTGCCCACTTTCGCGGCCCTGGTCCTCGGCCTCTCGCAGCAGCGTATGGCCTGCTTCCTGTCCTTGGTTCTGGCCTCTCTCTTCGCGCCCTTTTTCTACTACCTCTTTCCCGCCGTCGGACCCGCCCATATCGGCCAGCCCGACGCGCCGCCCAACTGCTTTCCCTCTCTGCATCTCACCTGGGCGCTCCAGTTGATGCTCTACAGCCGCTCGCGTGTTCGAACAGCCGCCGCCGCTTATCTTGTCCTGGTCGCTGCCGCAACCCTCGGCATGGGCGAGCATTACGTCGCCGATCTCGTCGCTGCCGTCCCCTACGCCTTCGCCATCTGCTGGCTCCAAAGCCGCTTAACCCGGCGACTGCCGGCTCCTGAACCTCAACCCGAATACACCGGCGCCCCGCTTCGCGCTCCGCTCCCCGTAACCCGTCGACAGGCGAGAGTCAACTAGGGCCTGTTAACACGACTGGAATGGCGGCGAAATTCGCCTCATCCTTCGTGGTCGTCCTCGCCCTGGACTCCAACCCCGCTTACCCAGCCGCCTCCCGCACCGTCCGCTTCAACTGCCCGCAAGCCGCATATATATCCCTGCCCCGCGGCCTCCTTATATAAGCTGGAATCCCCCTCCCCACCAAATACTCCTGGAACCCCGCAACATCTCCCGCCTCCGGCATCCGGTAGGCCGTCCCCGGCCCAGGATTCCACACAATCAAATTCACCTTCGCCGGCAGATTCGCCCTCCGCAACAGCTTCACCACTTTTTCCGCGTCCTCCAGCCGGTCGTTCACCCCGCCCAGCAGCACATACTCAAACGTCACCCGCTCCTTCGGCCGCAGCGGAACCCTCCGCACCGCATCCAGTACCGCCGCAATATCCCACTTGCGATTGATCGGCATCACCTCGCCCCGCACCGCATCGTCCGGAGCATTCAGGCTGATCGCCAGCTTCGGCCGCACCGGCTCTTCCGCAAAACGCAATATCCCCGGCACAATCCCCGACGTCGAAACCGTCATCCGCCACGCCGGAATCCCCACTTCCTCCACCAGAAGCCGCACCGCCTCCATAAATGCGTCATAGTTCAAAAACGGCTCGCCCATCCCCATGAACACTAGATTGATCCGGTCCCGCCCTATCTTCACTCCCTGCCGTTTCAGCACAGCCACCACCTGCCCGGCAATCTCGCCCGAGGTCAGGTTCCGCGCCAGCCCCAGCTGCGCCGTCAGGCAAAACTGGCAGTTCACCGCGCACCCAATCTGGCTCGACACGCAAATCGTCGCACGCTGCGCCGCATCCTCATCCAGACCATCCCCCGTCTCACCCCCGTCCCCGCCAGGCATCCACACCGCCTCCACCGTCTGCCCGTCCAGTCCCGCAATCAAGTACCGTTCTGTCCCATCCTCGCTCTGGAATCGCTCCACAATCTCCGGCAATCCAACCCAGAAACCCTCCTCCGCCAGCCGCTCCCGCAGCGCCGCCGGCAGCGTCGTCACCTCCTTCAGCTCGCTCACCCACTCCCGGTAAAGCGCCTGCTCCACCTGCCGAACCCGCCACGCCGGCAGCTCCAACCCCCTCAACGCCTCCGTAAGTTGCTCATAATTAAGCCCAAAAAGCGCGCGAATCCGCCCGCCCCCCCGAGCGTCTAAAATAGTAGTCAGGTTTTCCCCGCCGGATCTCATCCCTTCCTGAGCATATCTTAGGATCGCCCCGACTTCCTCTCGCGCGCGCATCCTGCGATCCGCGGCTTCCGGCCCAAAGTAAATTCTATGAATCACGAACGAGACATTCAGCGAACCACCCTCCCCAACGGACTCACCATCCTCACCGAGCGCATGGACCACGTCCGCTCCGTCGCTATGGGCGTCTGGATCAACTCCAGCTCCCGCGTCGAGCTCCCCGAGGTCAACGGCATCTCCCATTTCGTCGAGCACATGGTCTTCAAAGGCACCAAAAGCCGTTCCGCACAGCACATCGCCCGCGAGGTCGACGCCATCGGCGGAAACATCGACGCCTTCACCGGAAAAGAAACCATCTGCTTCAACATCAAGGTCCTCGACGAGCACGTCCCCACCGCCGTCGACATCCTCTCCGATCTCGTCCTCAACCCCACCTTCGCCGACGACGAAATCCTCCGCGAGCGCGGCGTCGTCCTCGAAGAAATCAAAATCGACGAGGACAACCCCGACTACCTCGTCCACGAAATCTTCACCCAGTCCTTCTGGAAGGACCACCCCCTCGCCAAACCCATCCTCGGCACCCGCGAAACCGTCCGACGCTTCCAGCAGGACACTCTCTTCAACTACTACGGCGACCGCTTCCTCGGCGGAAACATCGTCTTCACCGCCGCCGGAAACCTCCAACACCACGCCTTCGTCGACCAAATCCGACGCCGCTTCGAGTCCCTGCCCACCGGCAAAACCCTCCACAACCAGCCCGCCCCAAAAACCCACTCCCGCATCCAGCTCCGCAACAAAAAGGCCCTCGAACA
>CAZWSD010000390.1:0-3600 GCA_964636535.1 uncultured Acidobacterium sp.
CCTCGCGCGCAAGGTTCTCATCGCCATCGATCGACGGAGTAAAGAGGAAGTCTGCAAGCTGATCGGTAATCAGGCGGTTGATCTCTTCCGGCATCGAGCGGTCGAAGGAGCGGAGCCCCGCCTCGACATGCCCGATGCGAATTCCGATCTTTGAGCAAACCAGCGCCGCCGCAACCGTGGAATTGACATCGCCGTACACCAGTACGATGTCGGGCTTGCGCACCAGCACAACCGGCTCAAATCGACTCATGATCGCGGCGGTCTGCTGGGCGTGCGATCCTGAACCGACGTCAAGGCTTTCATCTGGGTCAGGGATCTCCAGGGCCTTGAAAAACACATCCGACATCAAGGCGTCATAGTGCTGGCCGGTATGCACTAGCCTCTGTTCGTGCCCGCTCCGCGCTAGCGCGCGGTACACCGGGGCCGCCTTCATAAAGTTCGGCCGCGCGCCCACTACGTGTAGAACTTTCATTTTCAATTCCCTTCCCAGGGGCCGGCTTCCCATTCCGTTTCCCTGCTCCCCTCACGCCTGGTTCTTGCGTGCGATCGTTGGAGGCAGGCGGAACTCCTAGCATACCCGCTAGAAAGCATATCGTATTCAACGGCCCCTACGGCAGCCAGACTGTAGTAGGGCAGCGATTCCGGAACCGAGTGGGAGATTAAGCCGAATCCGGAGTGGAGTCTTGGAGATGGCCGGGTTTGGGCCGGAAGAGGAGAGTCGCGATGGTTATTTTTTGGCTGCGGCGAGGCAGATGTCGATAACAAAGTAAAAGCAGGCCAGAGTTTCAGAGGAAAAGTCGGCCAGTGAAGATGGCCGCGCAGCATGGATATGCGGGGAGGAAGGCGTCTGGAGCGTAGCGAAAGACGCCATTCTCCCCGCGGCGTGTAGGCGATGGGCAGGGATTGTGGTTTACGCGGAGGCGGGTTGGGGTTTCTGCTTGCGTTTGCTCTGCTTGAGCCGGTAGCTGTCGCCGTTCATCTCCAGGATGTGGACGTGGTGGGTGAGCCGGTCCAGCAGGGCGCCGGTCAGCCGTTCCGAGCCGAGAACTTCGGTCCATTCCTGAAAGGGCAGATTGGATGCGACCAGGGTGGAACTGCGTTCGTAGCGCTGGCTGAAGACTTCGAGAGCAGCTCGGCTCCGGTCTTGGACAGGGGCACGAAGCCCAGTTCATCGACGATCGGCAGTTCGTAGCTGGCCAGTTGTTTTTGCAATCGGAGCAGCTTCTTCTCGTCGCGGGCTTCGATCAGTTCACTGACCAGGGCGGCGGCCGTAGTGAAGCGCACGCGATGGCCATGCTGACAGGCGGCCAGGCCAAGGGCCAGCGCGATGTGCGTTTTGCCGGTGCCGCTGTTGCCCAACAGCAGCGCATTTTCCCGGCGGGTGAGAAACTCCGATCGCGCCAGCTCCAGCACCATGGTCTTGTTCAAGGACGGAATGGCGAGGAAGTCGAAGCTGTCCAGACTCTTGAGCACGGGAAACTTCGCCTCCACCCCAGCGACGAAGACCTGTCGCCGGGGACCCCGGCCTGCCGGATCCGTCGTTCCGTGGCCCGGCGTTCGCGGTCCAACAACTCCAGCTCGGTGAGCCGCAGCAGGTAGCGCGGATAGGCGACACTTTCAGCGGCGCACTGCCGCGCCACCTTGTCGTACTCCCGCAGGATGGTCGGCAGCCGGAGATGTTTGAGGCGATGTTCCAACAGCAGTTGCGGCGTGGCGTCGGTCGGCGAAGACGCGGTTGTGCTCATGCTCCCACCTCCACCAGCAACAGACTGTAATCGGAGGCTTGCGTTGTGCGCGCCTCGGCCAGCGGCAGATGCGGATAGTTTTCCATGTCCAGCCGCGGCGGCCTGCGCTCGATGCGACACAGCAGCAGGTGCTTGACCGCGTCGAAGCCGATCGTTCCCAGATGCAAGGCATCTTCGATGGCGCGCGTGACTTCTTCCAGCGGGAAGGTCTCCATCGGCCGCAGCACCTGCACATACTCCCACCCCAGTGACGAAGACCTGTCACTGGGGGCCCGGGACTCGCGGCTGCCATGCTTCTTGAGTCTTGCTTCGAGTCGTCGCCGCAGTTGCGCGAAGCAGTCCGGCAACTGCCAGCCTGCCAGCGGCGCCGCCTGATCGAGGGCGCGGGTTTTTTGTTCGAGCAGCGCCAGATAATGCAGCGGATCGAAGACCACCGCTTCGCGCTGGTAGCTTCTTGGATGACGCGCAATGACTTGGCTGCCGCAGGCGATCGCCACTTCATGCACGTACCCCTTCACCGGAACTTCCCGATGGCCGTAGCGGGTGGGCACGGAGTAGTCGTTCGAGCGATAGCGCGCCGGGGATAACGAACTGACGCGGACAGAGATTTTTTCGCAGGCCTCATAGGGTGCGGCGGGCAAGCTCAGCATCGCCGCCCGGTCGCGCTGGAAGCGTTCGCCGATGGTCTCGGAGTGTCCGCGCAACCTTCGTTCGCGCCGCTGGCGGCACTGCTGTTCCAGGTGGGCGTTCAACTCTTCCCAACCGTTGACACGGGGCACCGGCACCATGAAGTTGCGTCGCGCATAACCGACCAGGCCTTCCACTTTGCCCTTATCGTTGCCCTTGGCCGGGCGACCGAACTTGCTGGCAAACAGGTAGTAGCTCTCCAGTTCGGAAAAGGCCCGCGTCTTCTGGCGATCTTCGCCGCCCAGAATCTTCGCTACCGCGATCCGGGTGTTGTCGTAGAGAATGCGGGTGGGAACGCAACCGAAATACGCAAAGGCGCGGACGTGGCCTTCCAGCCGGGCCCCCAGCGATAGGTCTTCGTCGCTGGGGTGGAAGAAATGCCTCCGTCGTCTCCGCCGGAAACGCAATCACGAAGCAGTCGTCGGAGCGCGGTAGATCCATCGCCAGGTAATGCGCCTTCCGTTCCACTCCAGCGACGACCACCAGCGCTTCGCCAAAGTCCGCCTGCGCCTCGCCGGCCGCATGCGCCAGCGGCACGAACATCTCCCGGCCCCGCAGTCGCTCGCCGCGCACATACTGGCTCGCGATGCCGTAGCCGCCCCTGAACCCATGCTCGTCTCGCAACCGGTCGAAGATCCGCTTGGCCGTGTGCCGCTGCTTGGCCGGTCGCCTCTTGTCGTCTTCCAGGATGGCGTCGATCACGCCCAGCCACGGCCCCAGCCTGGGCCGCTTCACCGCTTGCTGCCGCTGATACCCCGGCGGTACCGCATAGCGCAGCATCTTCCGCGCCATGTCGCGCGAGATGCCGAACTCCCGCGCGACCGCCCGTTGACTCCGCCCCTCCACCAAGACCGCACGTCGCACACGCCCGTATATCTCCACCCTGTACATCCCTCCGGTGTCCCATGGACCCGGCTGCCGCAGCAACCCCATCCACAAAACCAATCTCCGGCGGTGGCCTACTTTTTCACCGCCACAGCATCCCGCTCTCGCGGTCTGCTGTGGCCTATTTTTACGCTGACATTCTCAGCGATCGGCTCACTACTACGAAAAAGTCTTCGACGCTCGCATTCTGAGCCTCGGTGACGGCAACGCGCCCGCGTACCTTCAGCTAGCGAATATCTGGATGATTCTGAATGTTGGGGACGGGCCGACCGCGGATAAGCCG
>CAZWSD010000391.1:0-3598 GCA_964636535.1 uncultured Acidobacterium sp.
ATGACCATGATGAGCGGTTTGGCTTCAACCGGAGGTGGATCGTCATGGAGACGCATGACAATGCCGGAGAGCTTTTCGTTGCGAAACGGGACAAGCACACGCGCGCCTACTTGCGGGGCGTGCTCGCCGGTGGCGTAGGTGAAGGCGCGATCGAGTGGGACCGGCAGCGCGACGTCACAGAAGGCCGGCATGACGACCTAATCCCCCGCCGGTTTGGATGGTTTGAGACCGAGCTCGCGCATGGCGATCTGGAGGTCGGTCCAGGCCTCTTTTTTCTGGCGCGGGTCGCGGAGCAGGTAGGCCGGGTGATAGGTAACGATAAGTCTGGTGTTGTGCGCCGTGTGGATGCGGCCGCGCAGCGAGGCGAGGGAGCTCTTTACGTCGAGCAGGTAGGTGGCGGCGGTGGAGCCAAGCGCGACGATGACTTCAGGCTGGATGATCTGAATCTGGCGAAACAGAAATGGGGAGCAGGTGCGGGCCTCCTGCGGATCGGGCGTGCGGTTTTGCGGCGGCCGGCACTTGACAATGTTGGCGATGTAAACCTGCTCACGGCTGAGGCCCATGGCCGCGATCATGTTGTTGAGGAGCTGGCCGGCGCGGCCGACAAAAGGCAAGCCCTGAGCATCCTCGTCGGCCCCGGGCCCTTCGCCGACGAACATGAGACGAGCGCGCGGGTCGCCATCGCCAAAGACGATGGTGTGACGGCCCTGGAAGGCGAGCGGGCAGCGGGTACAGTCGCCGATCTCTTCGCGAATAAGCTGAAGCGCCTGAGCGGGGGAAAGATCCTGGGGTGCGGCGGAGCGGGCGGCGCGCGGAGACAAATCGGGAATCTCGCTTTCTGTAACAATTGTAGTTATGTATTGCGCGGAGGGCTGTGGGGGAGCGGCTTCGGGGGTTTCCGGCTCTTCGGCGAGGGGCTCGCCGCGACGGTAGAGGTCGTAGACGCCGAGATCGCGATAGTAGCGGAGCCTGACTTCGAGCGATGCAGCTACCTCGGGGCTGAGGCGCGTGGTCATAGCGCGGAGGACTCCTCGGCGACGACCCAGCGCGGGCGACGGAGCGCGAGGATTTCATCGAGAATGCGATGGGCGAGCTCGCGCTTGGTCATTTCGGGCATGTCAATGGCGGTGGTGCTGGTGAGGAAGGTGGCGGCGTTGTTGTCGGAATCAAAGCCGATGCCGGCGCGGGAGACGTCGTTGATGACGATGGCGTCAGCGCCCTTACGCAGGAGCTTTTCGCGTCCCAGAGTGACGGCATCTTCGGTTTCCGCGGCGAAGCCGATGACGAGTGCGCCTGGGCGTTTGCGGGAGGCGACTTCGGCGAGGATATCCTCGGTTGGTTCAAACTCGATGGTGAGCGGGCCGGAACGCTTCATCTTCTGCTCTTCGCGCACGCGGGGACGATAGTCGGCGACCGCGGCCGCTTTGATGATGAGGCTGGCATCGGGCAGATGCTTCATGACAGCTTCACGCATTTCGCTGGTGGTGACGACGGGAGCCAGTTCGACTCCCGCAGGAACGCGCAGAGCAGTTGGCGCGGAGATCAGAATGACGCGGGCGCCACGGCGCCTGGCGGCTTCTGCCAGGGCATAGCCCATTTTGCCGCTGGAGCGATTCCCGAGGAAGCGGACCGGATCAAGAGCCTCGCGAGTTCCGCCGGCCGTGACGAGCACGGTTTCTCCGGAGAGATCGTGAGCGAAGCGGAGGTGATTGAGGACCTCGGCCACGATGGCCTCAGTGTCGGCGAGTCGACCGTCGCCGGTCATGCCGCAGGCGAGGTATCCGCTGGCGGGAGGAATGATGGTGACGCCACGCGCTTCGAGGGTAGCGATGTTGGCCTGGGTGGCGGGGTGCTGCCACATGTTGACGTTCATTGCGGGGGCAACGATGACTGGGGCGGTGGTGGCGAGGTACATGGTGCTGAGGAAGTCGTCGGCGATACCGTGGGCGAATCTGGCGAGGGTGTGGGCAGTGGCCGGAGCGACTACGAGTGCGTCGGTAGTGATGGCGGCGTCCATGTGCTCGATAGCGGAGACAAGGTCAGCGGTGGGGAGTTCGGGTTCGGTCCAGAGGCTGGTAAGGACTTTTTTGCCGGTGAGCGAGGCGAAGGTGAGCGGCTGGACGAAGCGCCGGGCCGCCTCAGTCATGACCACCTGTACGTCGAAGGCCTGCTTTTGCAGGGCGCGGACCAACTCGGCGGTCTTGTAGGCCGCAATGCCGCCGCAGACGCCAACTGTGACTTTCATGCAGTCATTTTACGCTGCCCGGGAGGCTTGGGGTGGCGAAGGCAATGTGACCGCGACTAAGGGTTCGAGGCGAAGCGCGGGCCAATGGAAGATTCGATTTCGACCTTGGTGCGCTGCCTTCCACGGACGAATCCGACAAGGCCTGCCCTGATTTCTTCCTGGGCGATTTTGTGGGGTTTGGTTGCACGACTTGAGACAAGGGGCTCGGCCCCCTGCTGTAACTGACGCGCGCGTCGCGCGGCTACCAGAACATAGCGGTAATTGCTGTCAAATTCGCGTTCCACTGCCATCCAAATACACCTCAAAGGGCTATGACCGTGCGGAAGCCATAATGATTTGGGCCCATGATGCGGCGAACGGGGTTGATTCGTCAACCGGTAAGCGCTCAAATGTGGTCGAGATGAAGCGAAAAAGGCACACCAAAGGCATCCAGAACGGGGTGCAGGCGGGTGGAGGAATGAGAGACCTTGCAACCAGCGGCAATGGCAAGAACTCGCTGGACGCCGGGCCGGGCGAGATTGCGGCCGTCGTGCAGGTAGCGCTCGGCCTTGACGATGGCGGAGAGTTCATCAACCGCGCGAGGAAGGACATCATTGACGAGGACGTACTTATATTTGCGGTAGTTCTCGATCTCCTGGCGGGCCTTGGCAAGGCGGCGCTGGATAACGGCTTCGTCGACTTTGCCCTCGGCGCGGCTGCGGTTGGTGAGGCGCATCCTGAGGATTTCCGGCGTGGGCGGGAGGATGAAGATGGAGATAGCATCGGGCACCCGTGCGCGGACCTGTTCGGCGCCCTGGACGTCTATATCGAGGAGAAGGTCGCGGCCATGAGCGAACGATTCACGGAGGGTGGAACGTGCGGTGCCATAGTAGTTGCCAAAGACATCGGCGTGTTCAAGCAATTCATCGGCGGCAATCATCTTTTCAAACTGCTCGCGGGTGACGAAGTGGTACTCGCGGCCATCTTCTTCTGAACCGCGCGGAGCGCGCGTGGTGTAGGAGACGGAGAAATCCAGATTTTTTTCGACGGAACGCAGCTCGTGCACCAGCGTTGATTTACCTGATCCTGAGGGGGCTGAAATGATGAAAAGAAGGCCTGCCAATCTGGTTCTTTCTCCTGAGTTGATTACAAGAGCTGCCTGGATAAATCATTACTGAAGATTTTGCACCTGTTCGCGGGCCTTTTCGATTTCGGATTTGACGGAGAGTCCGATTTCAGTAATCTGGGAGCCTTTGCCCGCGACGCCTCCTGTTTTTGAGAGCAGAGTGTTGGCTTCGCGATTCATTTCCTGGAGGAGGAAGTCGAGCTTTTTGCCGACCTCGCCGCCGGTATCGAGCAGGCCGTGAAAGTGGG
>CAZWSD010000392.1:0-3595 GCA_964636535.1 uncultured Acidobacterium sp.
TCCAGTCGACGTGAATGAGGCTTTCGTTGGCGCCGCGGGCGGCAAGCTCTTCGGGTTTCATGTTTTCGCCATTCTCGATGCAGGTGGCATAGGCCTGGCCGAGCGCGATGTGGCAGGCGGCATTTTCGTCAAAGAGTGTGTTGTAGAAGAGGATGCCGCTGGCGGAAATGGGCGAGGAGTGGGGCACCAGCGCGACCTCGCCGAGCATGCGGGCGCCGGCATCGGTGTCGATCATCTTTTTGAGCACGGATTCTCCGGCGGAGGCGTGGGCCTCGACGATGCGGCCCTTTTCGAAGCGGACTTCAATGTCGTTGACGAGCGTGCCCTGGTGCGAGAGCGGCTTGGTGCTGCGAACGGCGCCCTCGGTGCGGTCTTTGTGGGGCGTGGTGAAGATTTCCTCAGTAGGCATGTTGGGGATGCAGTAGACCCCGTTGTGGGCGAAGCTGCCGCCACCGAGCCATTTGTGATCGTCGGCAAGGCCAACGCGGAGGTTGGTGCCGGGGCCGCTGTACTGCAAGGAGTAGAAGCGCTTCTGGTTCATAAAGTCGGCGCGTTTGTGGAGGTTGGCGTCGTGGGCCTTCCATGCGGCGACGGGATCGGGCTGGTCAATGCGGCAGGCGGTAAAGATGGCGTCCCAGAGTTTTTCGACGGCCTGCTGGACGGGCAGGTCAGGGAAGACGAGCGCGGCCCAGTCGGGCGTGGCGGCGGCGATGATGTTCCAGTTGATGTTGAATTTGCTGATTTGTTCGAGGGCCGGGCGATAGGCCTTGGACATGGCGTGGTTGGCGCGGCTGACCTTTTCCGGGTCTTCGGTGGAGAGCAACGCGGGATTGTTGCAGTAGATGGCCTGGCGGGCGGCTCCGTCGCGGAAAGCCTGGGCCATGCCTTCGTAGAGCCATCCTGAAGCGGCGTCAAAACTCTCATCGCGGGCGTTCTGGTAGCGGAGCAGCGTGGAGGGTTCGTCGGTGAGCAGCGTGGTGACGAGATTCGCGCCGGCCTTGTAGGCCTGGGCGGTGACGCGACGGACCAGCGGCAGCGCGTCGATGGTGGAAGTGAGGACCATCTCCTGTCCCACCTGGAGGCCTAGTCCGACCTGAACCGCGACGCTGGCGAGGCAGTCGAGTTTTTCTTCAAACGTGAGCGTCGATGGGGGCACTGTAGCGGCATTGCTCATGGAATCACTCCTTTGGACATTATTCACTATTGCAGGAAGGGTGATTTTACGCCCTTCCTGGGATACGGCTGTGGATCACGACTTTTGCGCGACCGCAATGCGGGGAATGCCCTGCAGGTCGGGCACAAAGCTGAGATTTTGCCAGCCCGCGAGGAGCTTGGCGAGGGCTGGCTGCTGGCTGTGGCCGATTTCCATGAGGAGCCAGCCGCCTGGGACGAGGGCATTTGCCGCCTGCGGGACGAGGCGGCGGTAGATGTCGAGGCCGGATTCGCCGGCAAAGAGGGCGGAATGCGGCTCGAAGTCGCGCACCTGCGGTTCGAGGGGTTCGTTGGCGGGGACGTAGGGAGGATTGGAGAGGATGAGGTCAAAATGCTCGTTGGGGAGGGCCGCGAGCAGGTCGGACTCGATGAAGCGGATGCGGTTTTCGAGGGAGTGTGTGGCGGCGTTTTCGCGGGCGACGGCGAGTGCGGCGGGGGATAAGTCTACGGCAGTGATGGCGGCGCGCGGCCGGTGGGCGGCGATGGCGATGGCGATGGCTCCGGAGCCGGTGCCGACGTCGAGAACCCGGGTGGGCGTGTTTTTGGGGATGCGGGCGAGGGCGGCTTCCACGAGGTGTTCCGTCTCGGGGCGGGGGATGAGCACGGCGGGGGTGACACGGAGGGTGAGGCCGAAGAATTCCTGCTGGCCGGTGATGTACTGGATGGGCTCGTGGCGGGCGCGGCGGCCGAGCAGACTCTCATAGAGTGTTTGCTGATCGGGGGCGAGTTCCGCTTCCGGGTGCGCCAGCAGCCAGGCTCGGTTGTGCTGGAGGATGTGGAGGAGCAGGAGTTCGGCGTCGCGGCCGGCGGTGGGGAGGGCGGCGAGGCGCTGGGCGGCGGATTGGAGTGCTTCGCGAACGGTGGGCGTGTTCACAGGGATCACCGGCTCTTCGATGGTGATGGGTCGCCCGCGCAGAGGACGCGAATGTCCGGCCAGCCGAAGGCGACCTCGGGCAGTGAAGCTCCTCCGATTTCGATGGGCTGTCTGGCCACGGGTACTCCGCCCAGCCGTTGATAGAAGCCGCAGGCGGGATTGGCCTCGAGCGCCCAGACGACGCAATTCTTAAAACCGCGTTCCTGCAGTGCGCGTGCAATCGCTGCCACCAGCGCTCGTCCCGCACCACGGCGCTGATGGGTTGCGAGGAGGTAGATGGAACCGATTTCCGCGTCGTAGCCTTCGACGGGATGGACCGTGGCGCCCCCTGCCGCGAAGCCGAAAATGGTATCCCCGTCTTCGGCTACGAAAACTGGATTGCTGCCTTGCGCCAATTGCTCCTTCCACCTTGCGATGCCGTTTTCGACGTTGAGCCCGTCGATATAATCCTGCGGGATCAGACCCGGATAGGTGGTCTTCCAACTCGCCAGGTGCACGTGCGCGATGGAGGCCGCATCGTCGACATTTGCTGGCCGGACCCTCATCCGTTGCTCCTCATGGGCGGTGTGTTCCAAAGGATGTAGCGTGCGCAAGAAGCTGTGCGGAAGTAACGCGTGAATTATGCGACGGCTTCGGTGTCTGCCTTGAGGCGCTCGGAGTTGAAGTGCGCGGTGAGGGCGTCGATGACCGGCTGCAGCTTGCCCTGCATGACCTCGGTGAGCTGGTGCAGGGTGAGGCCGATGCGGTGGTCGGTGAGGCGGTTCTGCGGAAAGTTGTAGGTACGGATCTTTTCGCTGCGGTCGCCGCTGCCGACCTGCGATTTGCGCTCCTTCGCGAGCTCCTGCTGCTGGCGCTCCATTTCCACCTCATAGAGACGGGAACGGAGGACGCGCATGGCTTTTTCGCGGTTCTTGATCTGCGACTTTTCGTCCTGACAGCTGACGACGGTGTTGGTGGGCAGGTGGGTGATGCGCACGGCCGAGTAGGTGGTGTTGACGGACTGGCCGCCCGGACCGGAGGAGCAGAAGGTGTCGATGCGGATGTCCTTGGCTTCGATCTTGATGTCGACGTCTTCTGCTTCCGGCAGCACGGCAACGGTGATGGCGGAGGTGTGGACGCGGCCCTGGGTTTCCGTGGCGGGGACGCGCTGCACGCGATGGACGCCGCTTTCGTACTTCATCTGCGAGTAAACATGGTCGCCCTCGATGATGGCGATGACTTCCTTCATGCCGCCGACCGAGGATTCGGATTCGGAGAGGATTTCGACCTTCCAGCGGCGCTGCTCGGCGTAGCGGGCGTACATGCGGAAGATTTCCGCGGCGAAGAGCGAGGCTTCGTCGCCGCCGGTGCCGGCGCGGATTTCAAGGACGACGTTTTTCTCGTCGTTGGGGTCTTTGGGCAGGAGGAGAATCTTGAGATCGGCTTAGATTTTGGGCTCGAGCTCTTCGAGCGTGGCGAGCTCTTCTTCGGCCATGGCGCGAATGTCGGGGTCGCTTTCGGTAAGCATTG
>CAZWSD010000393.1:0-3591 GCA_964636535.1 uncultured Acidobacterium sp.
TGGTTCCGCAGCACCGGCCAGGTGCAGAACGTCCTCCCCAAACCGCTGCGCAACGGCGACTACCGCGCCCTGCGCACCGAGCCGGTCATGTTCTCACCCATTGACCCGCACCTGCTCTACTTCGCCGCCAACACCCTCTGGGTCACCAGCGACGGCGGCAACTCCTGGAAGCAAATCAGCCCCGACCTCTCGCGCAAGACATGGCCCATCCCCTCCGTCGTCGGTGTCTTCAGCAAGCAGCCCGCCGCGCAACCCAAGGATCGCGGCGTGATCTACGCGCTCGCTCCATCGCCGCTCGAGCTCGACCGGATCTGGGCTGGCACAGACGACGGCCTCATCTGGCTCACCACCGACGGCGGCCGGCACTGGAACAACGTTACCCCGCCCCAACTCAAGCCGTGGCAGAAGGTCTCCATCCTTGACGCCGGCCACTTCCACCCCGGCACCGCCTATGCCGCCGTCAACACCATCCGCCTTGAGGATCTACATCCCTACATCTACCGCACCAACGACAGCGGCCGGCACTGGACAAAAATCGTGAACGGCCTGCCCGATGACGAAGACGTCAACGTCGTCCGGGAGGACCCCAAAGTCCCCGGCCTGCTCTACTGCGGCACCGAACGCACCGTCTACGTCTCCTTTGACGATGGCGCCCACTGGCAGTCGCTCCGCCTCAACCTGCCTGCAACCTCCATCCGCGATCTCATCATCAAGAACGATGACCTCGCCATCGCCACCCATGGCCGCGGCTTCTGGGTGCTCGATGACATCACCCCGCTTCGCCAGTGGAAGAAAATCGCCGGCTCCACGCCCGCCTTGATTCGCCCCGAGCTGGCTTACCGCGTGCATTGGGACACCAATACCGACACGCCTCTAGCTCCCGACGAACCCGCCGCGCCCAACCCGCCCGACGGCGCCATCCTCGACTACTGGCTGCCCCACAACGCCCAGGGTCCGGTCACCCTGCAGATTCTCGACGAGCAGGGCGACCTGCTGCGCAGCTATTCGAGCGCCACCCCCATCCCCAAACCCAACCCCATGTTGCCCATCCCGTCCTACTGGCTGCGCCCCCCGCAGCACTTGTCCGCAGGGGCTGGCCTGCATCGCTTCGTCTGGGATCTCCATCTGCAGCCCGTTGCCGGCATTCCACGGCGCTATCCCATCGCCGCCGTGCCGCACAATACCGCCCCCGCGCCCACCTCACCCTACGCCATGCCCGGCATGTACACGGTCAGGCTCACGGTCGACGGAAAATCCTATACGCAACCCTTACTGTTACGGGAAGATCCCCGCGTCAAAACGCCCATGGCCGGCCTCGAAGCGCAATACGACCTCTCGCTGATCGTCTACCACGACCTCCAGCACATCCAGGCCGCGGTGCAAAAAGTCCAGGCCGCTGCCGCTCGTCCCGGCGCGAACAAAGAGCTGACGCAACTCCTCGGGGGCCCCGGCTACTATGGTGAAGGCTCGTCCGTCGTAGCCGATACCCTCATCGGCATGCGCGGAACCCTGTGGACCATGCTCCGCGCCCTGCAGGGAGCCGACGTCGCACCCACCCAGCCCCAGTACGCCGCCGTCGATCAACTGCACGAGGCCACAGACAAGCTCCTCGACAGGGCAAAATCTCTCGGCGTGCAGTAGCCACCAACAGGAATCGCGGGCCCTCACATCCAGACCCGCGATCCCCTTCTTAAACTTGTCATCCCGACCGCAATCCGCGAAGCGGATGGAGCGGAGGGACCTGCAGTTACTGCTCCCCTGCGCCCACCTCAACGCCCGCCTGCCTCTTCCGCTGTTTCCAGTACACCACCGCGCCCGACCCAATCAGCACTGCCGCCCCCACCAGCACCTTCGCCACGCCCAGCATCTTGTCTTTTTCATTTGCTGACGGAATCAATGACAACCCAATCGTAACCGCGGTACTTACAAATCCCACCGCCGCAAGCGGAATCGCCGCCTTCGCCCCGCCCGGCACCCGCATCACCCCATTCCCCGCA
Source organism: uncultured Acidobacterium sp. (assembly GCA_964636535.1). Taxonomy (GTDB): domain Bacteria; phylum Acidobacteriota; class Terriglobia; order Terriglobales; family Acidobacteriaceae; genus Acidobacterium. Next base: position 1,998 of record CAZWSD010000393.1, read on the forward strand.
GACCTCCGCTGCAGCTTGATCATCGAAGCAAACAGGTACAGGTACGGAATAAAATACGTGATCACCGTCATGCTCAGCATCACGTCATAGGCGCTCCGCACCGAGCTTCCCGCCTGGCTCAGCACCGTCATCGCCATGCCCGCAAGCCCATAGCAGCCAATTGCCACCCAAGGCGTGCGCCAGCGCCTGTGAACCCATCCAAAAGGCCGAGGCAAATAACGGTCTATCCCGGCCACAAACGGCAGCCGGGCCGTCGAAGACAGGAACGAAGCCGCACCTCCCACCGCGCCCAGCCCGATCAGCAATCCCAGCACCTTCTCCAGCCACGGCGCACCCACTTCCGCGCACAGCACGCGCACCCCGCGCGCCAGGCCGTTCACCCCGGAAATCGCACTCGACGGCAATGCCACCAGCAGCGCCACCGTACCCAGGATGTAGCACAGCGCCAGCACCACTCCGCTCACCAGCAGCGCCCGCGGAATCGTGTGCCGCGCATCGCGAATCTCCTCGCCCATAAACGAGCCTGCCTCACAGCCGCCAAAGGCAAAAAAGATCGTCGAAAGAAAACTCGCGTTCTTCAGCGTCGGCCTTGGAACCATCGCGCTCGCCGTAAAGCGCGTCGCCGACCCGTGATGCGCATAGACCACCGCTGCCAGCGCCAGCAGCGCCACAATCGGCAGCCAGCTCCCAAACGACGTTACGTTGTTCAGCCACTTGCCCGCCACCGCACTGCGAATATTCACCAGCGTGATGATCGCCAGCCACGCCAGCGCGAAGACGGCAAAATAAACGGGATCCTCATCCAGCTTCGCGCCTCCGGCTCCCATCACTGGCAGTACCGAAGCCGCGCTGAAGTACAGCACCGATGGAAAAAACGGCAGGTTCGCCATGAAGTAAGTCCATCCCGCCACAAATCCAGCGCCGTCGCCAAAAGCCTCGCGCGTCCACACATACAGGCCGCCCTCCTGCGGAAAGCGGCTCGACAGCTCCATCACGCTGAAGGCCAGCGGCACAAAAAAGCAACACAGCGCCGTCACCCACACCGCCAGCGTACCCGGACCCGCCGCTGCTGCCGTTGCAATCCAGCGCAGGCTCAGTGCCGTCACGATGTAAAAGAACGTCAAGTCGCGAAAGCCGAGCACCCGCTTCAGCCCGTGGCTGTCTTCCCGGCGCGCTTCCGGCTCCAACTCACCCGCCATGCGACTCGTCCCGCAATACCGCCATGGCCGCGTTCCTTCCGTTGATGCCGATCACGCTTCCGCCCGGATGCGTGCACGCCCCGCACAGATATACGCCCCGCATCGGCGTCCGCGCCGTCAGCCGCTTCTCCCACATGTACGCCGGCAAACACTCGCCCTGAAAAATATGCCCGCCCGTCAGCCCCACCTTCTGCTCAATATCCGGGGGGCCCATCACCTGCGCATTGATCACCGCCGTGTCCATATTCGAGCAGAAACGCCCCAGCGACTTCACCGCCAGCGCCCGCACCTCCGCGCGCCGCTCGTCCCACGTCCCAGTTGTACACGTCTAAGGTACATCTTGCGCGAACACGCTCAGGGTGTGCGTTCCCGGCGGGCACACGCTGCTGTCAGGC
>CAZWSD010000394.1:0-3579 GCA_964636535.1 uncultured Acidobacterium sp.
TGGGTCTATGAAGGCATGACGCAGTACTGGGGCAATGTGCTGACGGCTCGCGCGGGAATGCGGACCAAGGAGCAGACGCGCGACATTTTTGCGCGTGTGGCCGCGGGGTTTGAAGCGTCGAAGGGCAGGGACTGGCGTCCGCTGATTGACACAACGAACCAGCCGATTATTTCGCAGCGCACGCCGGTGAGTTGGGTGAGCTGGCAGCGGCCCGAGGACTACTACACGGAAGGCGAACTGGTGTGGTTGGCCGTGGATACGAAGATTCGGCAGCTGACCGATGACACGAAGAGCCTGGATGACTTCTGCAAGAAGTTTCTGGGCGTGTACAACGGCAGCATGATTACGTACCAGTACAACTTCGACGATATTGTGAAGGACTTGAACGCGGTGACGCCTTATGACTGGGCGAAATTTTTGCGGACGCGGATTTATGATCTGCATCCCGCTGTGCCCATGAGCGGGTTTACGCGCGGTGGCTACAAGCTGGTGTACAACGATACTCCGGTGAAGTGGATGCAGGATGAGTTTGCGAAGGTGGGTTATGCGGACTTCTCGACCTCGCTGGGGATTTCCGTGGGCCAGTACGGGGGACACGGCGATACTGCGATGATCAGCAATGTATGGTGGGACAGCCCGGCGTTCAAGGCGGGGATGGTTCCGGATACGCAGCTTGTCTCAGTGAATGGCGAGGCATATACGGCGAAGGTGCTGCAGGATGCGATTCTGAAGGCGGAGAAGGATAAGCAACCGATCGAGATCCAGTTTCGACGCGGGAAGATGTACAAGACGGTGTCGATTGCGTATTACGGGGGATTGCGTATTCCGCATTTGGAGAGGATTCCGGGCACGCCGGATTATCTGGACGAGATACTTTCGCCCAGCAAGAGTCCGCTGCCGGCGTTCTAGAGGTGGCGACAAGGCATGAAGCGGCTGTCTCGAGCGAGGGCGGCAGCCGTTTTGTTTACGGGGATCATCCCTGATGCAGGGAGTGTTGCGCAATGAAGAGGCTGTTTACCGGAATTGCGGCGGAGGCCGCGGTGGTACCGCGTCTGGTGGCGCGTGCGGATGCGCTGCGGGCGGCGCATCCCGATTTGCGGTGGAGCGATCGTGCGGGCTGGCATGTGACGCTGCAGTTTTATGGGATGGTGGACGAGGCGCATGAGCAGCGGCTGCGTGAGGGGTTGAGGGAGGTGGAAGCGGGCGCGGTAGAGGTTGTTTTGCGGGGAATGAGCACGTTTGAGCGTGCGGGAGTGCTGTGGGTTGGTGTCGCGCTGAGTGAGGACCTTGCCGAGCTGCAGCGGAGAGTGGTTGCGGTGGGCGCGAGGTGCGGATTTTCGCGCGAGGAGCGGGCGTTCCGGCCGCATGTGACGCTGGCGCGGCGCAGGGGGCGGGGCGGACGCTGGGGCCTGAAGAGAAGCGAAGCGGGGACCGCGGAAGAGGAGTTTGGGGTCTTGAGGGCGAGGGAGTTTTTGCTTTATGAGTCTGTAGCGGGGCCCGGGGGGTCCCGCTACGAGGTGATCGACCGCTATTCCTTGCGAGGTTAGTTGTGTGGGGGGACTTTAAGGCCGAGGGCCTTGAGATAGCCGGCGTTGACGATTTCGTGGCTGTAGCGGACGTCGTTGAGGAGCGCGGCGAATGCGGCGTCGATGTGCGCCTGCGGGGGGCGGGCGGCAACCAGGGCCTTTGAATTACCAGTACCCTGCGGGAGCTTTGCGTAGGCGACGATTTCGTTCCAGTACGGCGGCATTGGGAAATCAACGACGCTGGAGGTGGCGTCCATCTTCTTGTAGGGCCAGAAGCACCATCCGACGTGGTTGGCGTTGAGGGTATTCACGAATCTGGCGATCCACGCATCGGTGTTTTCGCCGGATTCTCCGAGCCAGACGGGGACGTGGTACTTGGCGCGGAAGTCGAGGTACTTCTGAATGGAGGCCCGGACAGGCGGCATCCAGTAGGCGTGGAAGGTATACATGGAATTGGGGTCGAAGGGCGGGCCGAAGACGCTGAAGTTGGTGTCCCACTGGGCGCCGCCCATGATGAGAACGTGGTGGGTATCGACGCTGCGAATGCCGGCGGCGACTTTTTTGTAGACGGGCTCGAGGTCCTTGTTGAATTTCTCGATGCGCGGGTAATTGGCGATGGGCTCGTTGAGCAAGTCGTAGCCCAGGACGGCGGGATTGTTTTTGTAGCGATTGGCGATGCGGGTCCAGACGGCGACGAGCTCGTTCTGTTCTTCGGGGCTGCTGTAGAGCCAGGGGTAGTTCCAGGCGTTGTCAATGTTGGCGCCGGTCTGGCCTCCGGGCGCGTCGTGCATATCGATGATGACGTAGATGCCTGCCTTGCGGCACCAGGAAATGAGTTGGTCGAGGATCTGGAAGCCGGCGGAGTTGCTGGTGGTGAAGAATTGGTAGTCGATGGGCACGCGGACGGAGTTGAAGCCGGCGCGTTTGAGGAATTGGATGTCCTTCTGGGTGATGTAGGCTTCGCGGTATTTCTGCCAGAAGACTTTTGCCTGGTCAGGGCCGAGCAGGGAATTCGTGAGGTCGTAGATTTCGCGGGGGGCCTGAGGGCCGGCGTTGAAATGGAACATGTAGCCCTCGGGCTCGAACCAGTTTCCGAGATTGATGCCGCGTAGTTCGAGGGGCCTGCCCTGGCCGTTGACGAGTTGCTCGCCGCGCGTGTGAACGAAGCCGGTCATGCTTTGGGCCGCGGCCAGAGCGGTCAGGGAGAAAAGCAGCAGGAGGAGGGCCGGGAATGTTGTTTTCATGAGTTTGCTCCTTGGGACAGGGACAATTTATCGGATTGAACAAACGTGTGTCTATCAAACAATGGTGGGTAGATTGGCCATTCCGGCGGAGCCGAAGATGCGCCGGTAGCGGGTGACTTCGCTGGCTGAGCCGAGAGCTTTGGAGTAGTTGTCAGAGAGTTTGACGGCGGGTCGACCGTTGACGCTGGTGACTTTGCAGACGAGGCTGATGGGATCGAAGTCGGGGCCTCCGGCGGGATCGCAGCCGCGGAAGTCGTTGGTGAGGAGCGAGCCCCAGCCTGCGCTGAAGCGGATACGGCGTTCTGGGATCCAGCGGGAGGAGTCGAGGAAATCGGCTGCGGAATGGAAGTCAAAGGGGCGCGCGCGGTTGAGCAAGGTGCCGGAGAAGTAGGCGTGGAGAGCGAGGATGTTATCGACGTCGAGTGCGTCGGAGACGATGATGAGTTTTTTGCGGGGATCGCGGCCGCGCTGGCGGAGCCAGTGAATGTATTCGTCTCCTGCGATGAAGGGGTCTTTGCTGTCGACGCGCTGGCCAGTCCAGTCGGCGACCCAGTCTGGCGCGCCGGCGAGGAACTGGGTGGTGCCGAAGGTGTCGGGCAGCATGACGAGGAGGGCGCCGCGGTAAGTTTCCTGCCACAGCTCGAGGGTGCGGTACTGGGCGCGGCGGAGGGATTCGTCGTCTTCGGCCATGGCGGCGAGCGCCATGGGGATTTCGTGGGCATTGGTGCCGATGGCTTCGAGATCGTGCTTGTATGCGAGGAAAGTGTTGGATGTGCCGGTGAAGTTTTCGCCGAGGGTGTCGCGCATGG
>CAZWSD010000395.1:0-3552 GCA_964636535.1 uncultured Acidobacterium sp.
ATCTTTAGTTGGTGCCGGCTGAGGGATTTGAACCCCCGACCAACGGTTTACAAAATTGGACGGGGCGGAAAACTCCCAAAATCAGACACTGATAATGCTTTGTCTCTGTTGATATTTCCATAAACTCGCCGCGTGGCGTCCGTTGCAATTGTCACGACAAGGCACCACCAAGCACCACCAATTGACACAAAATTCCCACAGACCAACGGTTCATTTCGCCATTGCGCCCGCCCCGTGGGAACACTAGACAGATTGTGGGGGGCGCATTCGCTTACGGAGCTTCCGCCCTATATCGAAGAAGTCCTAGGTTTATGAGCCTGTAGGACATTGCCATCGGGCTCACATTGAATCGCCTTGCAAGCTCGGCGACGTCTTCTTCATCGTCGAGGTCAAAGCCTTGCTTCGTTATCTCGCCGCGCACCAGCGCCTCGGGCATCAGGAGAGCGGCCGCGAACGCGTTGGCTTCAATTTCCTCCGAATCCTTGCCCTTATTCTGTTCATCGTCGCGTCTGTACGCAACGAAACGATCTAAGAACAGACGGGACTGGTTCGGTTTTACATGAAGTATGTAATGACCGATCTCATGAGCGATTGTGAATCGTTGCCTGACAGGGGCGTGGTTCGCATGAAATCCAATCACACGCTTTTCGCCTTCGACTATGAGAAGGCCCGACAGGTTGTCTGGAAGGCCCACCGATGTCGTATGAAGACGCAGATGACTCGCCACAACGTCAACAGGAACGGGAACGCCATAGGCGCCGCTCTCCCGCAGGAGCCGCTCCGCTTCCGCGTCATGATTCCTTGGTGGTCGCCTGCTCATCGTTGCCTTCGCGGTTCGAGGGGGGAGGACTTTTCAGGACCTTTCCGACAAAAGTTTCGAGCTTCTGCTCGAGGTCGCGATCGCCGTTTGCGTGAGCTTTGATCTGTCGGAGCATTTCAGGGTTGAGGTTGATCGCGCTGCCATCAACAAGTTGGAGGTCAGCACGGCTCGGAACAATGGACACCAGCTCGGCGCCAAGGGCGGCGGTGATCTTCCATAGCAGGATGAGCGGTGCATGCTGGCGGCCGCCTTCGATGTTGACGATGGATGCACGGCTGATCCCAAGCTTTTTCGCGAGCTTAGCCTGACTGAACTTAGGGCTTGAGCGCTCGCGGAGCGCACGCAGCCGAAGCCCCATCTGTTTATAGAGCAGCGTCTCCTCGTCGTCCATCGACCTGGTTTCCGGCCATGACTCACAGGTGTCGAGTATCGCAAACGGCGCTTATTTTGTAAACATGTTTATGTACGCTTCGGCTTGACACCTAAACCGCCGGCGCGACACTAGGGCACGCCCGAAGGAGGGGCGCACCATGAATCAGTCATACCAGGCTTCCGATACAGCCGCCGAAGGCGCCGGCGTCCACCGTCATCATGAATTTGAGGTTCCAATAGACGGGCATTCCGTCAGGTTCGCGACGGCTATTCAGACCGGCCTGGCGCTTCTGGAATCGGTGCATAAACGGCCCTGCGCCTTCGAGCTCATCGCCGAATTCACTCACCGAGAGAATGATGTCGTCGAGCCCGACGAAACCATCGACATCGCGGATAAGCACCTAAAGGGGTTCATCACCGCGCACAAGGAAAACGTCACGGTCTTCTTTGGACAGACGCCCTACCTGATCAGTCGTGGCGATCATAGCGTTGCGGAAATCCTACGGCTGGCGGGGAAATCTTCCGATGCCTACACCCTGTACCTTGAGAAGGACGGCAGCCCGCCTATTCCAGTCCCGGCCAATCAGCCGGTCAAGGTCGAGGGCTGCGAGCAGTTCTCGTACCAGGTGAACTCCGGTGGGTCGTCATAATTATGATATTCCCGGAAGAGGAGATCGCCGAACTCAAGCGCTACTGCGCCAAATTGAGCGCCCTGGCGGAGTCAGGGCGTTCCTTGCTTCTTTTTGAAGGACTGCGACTTCCGGCAGGGTGCACGCCGAGCGTATGCGATGCATTGCTGTGCCCATTTGAACGGGATGGCTACCCTTCGCGGATGTATTTTTCAGCTCAGGTAACGTCACCATATCCGAAGAACTGGAATGTCAGCAATGCTCGCATCTGTGAGAGAAACTGGTTTGCATTTTCGTGGCGCGTCTCGGTAACCAATCCGACATTACCTCAGATGCTTCGAGCGCATCTTGAGGGTTTTACGAGCAGCAAATGAATGTACATATCAAAACATCGGGATCGTTGTATGAGGAAATTCTCGGCGATCTCACACGTCAGCACCCCTTTGCTGACGAGCGTGTCGGCTTTGTATTCGGCCGCGCCGACGGCACCTCAGAAGGGCAAGCGCTCCTGCTCCTGACGCGGTACCACTCAATACCGGACGAGCAGTATGTGCCAGACGATCAGGTCAGTGCACGCATCGGGCGCGATGCCATGGCCTGGACCATGACGGCTGTTCATGAAGGTCGACGGCGCCGCGAGGGTCTGTTTCACATTCACCTGCACGATCACATCGGTCCGACGCTGCCGAGCAAGGTTGATGCGATCGAATTGCCGAGGATGATTCCGGGATTCCGTTCCGTGAATGCCGAGGCACCACACGGAATCATCATACTGAGCCTCGATCATGGTTCCGGATGGGTGTGGTTGCCGGGTAGCGAGGAGCCTGTTCGCGCGCAACAGATTTCGGTGGTTGGAGTTCCGGTTCTCGTTTTTGAAACCGAGTCCGGAACATGAGCACAGACCGCTACTCCCGACAATCCTTTCTCGGAAAGCACGCGGAGGAACACATCGCGCGCTGCACTGTGGGCATCGCGGGACTTGGCGGTGGTGGATCTCATATCGTCCAGCAGCTTGCGCACATCGGCTTTACGCGGTTCGTGCTTTACGATGACGATGTCACGGAAGAGTCGAATCTAAATCGTCTCGTCGGCGCCACAGCGGTCGATGCCACGGCCGCGACCCCGAAATTGCATCTCGCGAAGACGATGATCTACCGTCTCCAATCGAATGCTCAGGTGCTGGGCATCTCATCTAAGTGGCAAAACCGTCCCGAGCCGCTGCGGCATTGCCAAATAGTCTTCGGCTGCGTCGATAGCTTCAAGGACCGCCATGAACTGGAAGTTACTTGCAGGCGGCACATTATGCATTACGTGGACATTGGAATGGATGTGCATGGTGATGAGCAGCACGTAATCGGTGGGCAGGTAATCCTCTCTTCGCCCGGCGGTCCATGCATGTGGTGCATGAAGTTCCTTACCGAGGAACGTCTCGCGAAAGAAGCTGCCCGCTATGGGAACGCTGGTCCACGACCGCAGGTTATCTGGCCAAACGGCGTATTGGCTTCCACCGCGGTCGGTCTTGGCGTTGATCTCGTGACTAACTGGACGCGCGCTCGTCCAGGATATGCATATCTTGCGTATGACGGGAATGAGGCCACTCTGAAGCCAAGCCTCACTCTGCAAGGTCTTGCGAACCGTTGCCCCCATTACCCGCTATCGGACGTCGGCGATCCAGTTGCGTTTTCCGGACCAATGTGACCGCTGATTCCGGACGAACGTGACCGGCCGTTC
>CAZWSD010000396.1:0-3526 GCA_964636535.1 uncultured Acidobacterium sp.
CCGCGGAGGTGTTTGGGTGATGCGGAGCCAATGGAGAATGTCGAGATTGCCGGAGGCCGAACCGCCGCCAGTGAACTGGACACGGAAGCCGGTGGCGGAAATTTTATCCTGGGTGAGCAGGAACTGGCTCTGGGCCGAGAAGCTGACGACCTGCCGTGGCTGTGGTTGATAGATGAAGTTGTGGAGGAGGGCGGCGCCCTGGAGTGCGTAGTTGGCGGGAGTGCCGTTCGCCTGGGCCTGAAGATGCAAAATGCCGCTCTGGATGCCGGTGAGGCCGGTGAGGGGTTCGAGAGCGCGCAGATCTAGGGAGCCAGTGGCCTGGGCGCGGAAATGTGGGTGGGCATAGTTGTTGAGGTTGCCGGTGATGTTGAGGCGGGAGTCCGCGGTGAGAAAGGTGAGGTGGTCGAGGTGGAAGTGGTTGGGCGCGGCGTCCACTTGAATGAAGAGGCGGGAGGAGAGATGGTGGGCGGCGCCGTGCTGGAGGTGGAGATCGCGGGCGGCAAGGTTGATGAGGTAGCGATTGCGGAGGTGGTCGTAGCTGAGGTTGGCCTGGAGGCTGTTGGCCTGGGCATTGAAGTGGAATTTGTGGGCGTTGAGGATGAAGACGGCGTGGTTAATCTGGGCCTGGTCGATGGCGAGGTTGAAAATCTGGTTGGAGATGGCGGTAGCGGATATGGGTATCTTGGGAGTGGGTGTGTTGGTGGAACCGTCAGGGTAAACGATGATGTGGATGGTAGGACGGGAGAGGCCGAGGTAGCTGAGGCCGATTTTGCCGGAGAGCAGATCGATGATCTTGAGGTGAGCGACGAGTTGAACGACGTGGAAGAAGGGGATCTGTCCGGGAGCCTCCTTGCCATGGATGGTGAGGTTGTCGGCCTCGATGCCAAGTTGGGCGAGATGGACGTGGAGGGCGCCGAGTTCGACGCGACCGCCCGTGGCATTTTGAAGTTGCGTGATGATCATGTCGCGCACGCGATGGTTGAAGCCGGGCGTGGTGGAATACCAGGCGATGGCGGCGATGAGGAGCAACAGGGTGACTGACGCGGTGGCGGCGATGGCCGCGGCAATACGCAGGAAGTGGCGGCTGAGGCGCGGTCCTGGAGGTTGGGGCGTGGAGGCGGTGTCCGGCGGCGGCGTGCCCCTGCCTGCGGGAGGCCCGGGATTCCGCGGCGTATTGTTGGACTGGTCGCTCATTGGCCGGAGTCTGTCCTTGGTGGAGAGCTTTTGCCGTAGGCGGGCACGAGAATCTGTACGCTGCCTTCGGTGCGCAGGCTTTTGAGCCACTCCGAGATCATGGAATTGACGTGTTCTTCGAGGAGAAGTTGCTCGATGCGGGGAGCAATCTGTTTGAGGGGCGGCACGGGAACCTGGTTGGCCCGAAGCGCAGGGATGAGCGTGTGGGCGTAGTAGGTTGAAACTTCGTTGGACGAGATGCGGATGCCGGCGCGGAAGCGGAGGTTGATGAATTTTTCAATGGCCATGCGCTGGCTCCAGCGCTCCAGTGCTTCCTGCTGTGAGATGCCGTGTTCTTTGAGGAATTTGTCCCAGCCCTGCTGGCTGGTGCAGGAGTAAGGCGCGCAGCCGTGGAGGGTGATGCGAAGTTCGTCGAGGCCCTTTTCAGCCTGGGCCTGGGAGACGGTGGTGGGCTGATCCTGCAGCCTCATCTGCTCCAGGACGAGAGTGCGGCGTATGAGGCGGGTGGCGGCGTCTGCATCGGTGTTATTGCGGTTGGCGACGGCCAGCGGGTTGAGCACAGCGAGGCGCCGTTCCTCGTCGACGTCACTCTGGAGCAGGACTGCTCCATTGACGATGGCGATGACGCGATCCAGAACCACGGGATGGCCTGCTGTGGAGGCTGAGGAGGCGGGTAGCGGCGCGGGAGTTTGAGGATGGGTGAATGCGGCCCGGCAGGCGGGGCAGGGCGCGAGGATGGCGGCGAGGATGAGGATTGGCAAAGTCTTCATCAGAATGCCTGCCCGATGCTGAAGAAGATATTGAAGTGGGGCGCCTGCTCGACGCCAGGGCAAATGTAATTGGGAGCCGAACCGCCGGGCGGAGGAGCGCAGGTGCTGTTGGTAATGATGACAGGATAGATGGGCGGATTGAGGGTGTAACTGAAATCGAGACGAATCGGCCCGATGGGGGTTCTGTACCGGAGCCCAAGGCCGACGGCGTGGGAGAAGTCGTTGAAGCTGCAGGTGCCTGTGGGATTGGTGCTGGAATGGCGCGAGACCTTCTCCTGGTCCTTGGGGTTGAGGTCGCGGCAGGTGGAGCTGTGGGGCTGGGTGACGCGGAGGAAGCTGGGCCAGATGTCCGAAGCGTTGTTGAAGACATTTCCCATGTCGTGAAAGATGACAAAGCCGAGGGAGTTGCCGACGAAGGGAAGGGTGGGATGGGGAAGGCGGAATTCTGTCTGGTTGACGAAGAGGGCGGCGCCGCCGATGGGGAAGCCGGTGAGGGAATCGCGCGGCCCCGCTTGATTAAGTCCAAAGCTGCGGAGGGATTGGGCGCCCCCGGCGAAGAGTCGCTCTGGGAGGGGAATTTCTTCGTACTGGGCATTGCCGAAGGAGCGTTCAAAGCCGAAGGTGGTGTTGCGCGCGATGGTAAGTTTGTTGGGGAAAGTGTAGTAGCTGGAGTTGGTCCACTGGAAGCGGTTGAAGTTGGCTTCGGAGGCGAATTTGTTGTCAGAGAGAAATTCCTGAACGCTGTTGAACCAGCCGTGCTTTGCGTTTAACGGCTCAGGTCGGCGGGTGTCGTGAATCCAGGTGATTTCGGGTCCGCCGACGCGGACGGGCTGGGAGAGGAGCGGAATGAGGTTGGGCGCGACCTGAACGGTGGCGGCGTCGACTTTTACGCGGCGGTAGGTGAACTGGTAGATGAGGGTATCGGCGCGGCTGGGCTGCTGGGTGACGCGGAAGTTGCCTTCGAGGCGGGAGGCGGTGTAGGTGACGACGTCCTGGGCGTTGCTGTATCCGCCGCTGACGGAGAAGGAGAGACCGGGGCGCTGTAGAAGGTGGGGGTGGTCGTATGTGATGGCAGCGAGCTGTTCCAGGGTGCCGTACTTGGTCTGGAGGGTGATGGACTGGTCGGTTCCGAAGAGATTGGAGCGGGCCACGTCGAATTCGACCAGGGGGCTGACGCCGAATTTTCCGCTGGTGCTGCAACTGCCCTGGAAGGTGCTTGGGTTCAGTCCGAGCTCGATGAGAGTGGCCGGACTGGTGCAGTTTCTGGAAGGGGTTCCGGTTTGGGCCTGCAGGCCGAAGCCGTAGGTGACGTTCCAGCGGCGGGCCTCGTGGAGCTGGATGAGGACGTTCTTTGCGGGCTCCCTGCCAGTGGGGTTTTCGACGGCGGTATTGACCTCGTTGAAGAGGGTGAGGTTGTAGAGTTCGCGCTGGGTGTTGCGGAGGGAGGTCTGGTCGAGCGGTTGGCCGGGATGGAGGAGGATGTGCGGCGCGATGGTGGAGCGCTTGGTGTAGTGCAGGCCGGAGATGAGGACTTTGCGGACGAAGGTCTGGTCGCCCTCGTG
>CAZWSD010000397.1:0-3525 GCA_964636535.1 uncultured Acidobacterium sp.
TCGCGCGCGAGGATGAAATCGAGATCCCCGTCCAGGTTAACGGCAAACTGCGGTCCGTGATTCGCGTCGATGCGGGCGCCACCGAAGAAACCCTCCGCGATGCAGCCATGGCCGATGAAAAAGTTACCGCGACCATTGCAGGCAAGCAGGTGGTCAAGGTCATCATTGTTCCCGCCAAGCTGGTGAATCTTGTGGTTCGCTAAAGGAAACCCATGAGCGGCCGCGCCAAAGCCACATTTGCCGGAGTGATGGCGGAGTGTCTGCATCGCCCCGGCATGCTGGCCCGCGAACTGGCCTGGCGGTGGCTCTATGGTATTCCCGCGCTCGCCGCTGTCGCTTTTGCGTGTTATCACATCTATCGCGTCGCCTCCGGCACGTTGGCAGCTGCCGGCGCGGACCAAATTTCACTCGACCGTCCCTGGCAAAGCGCCGCTACTGTTTCCGTCGTCGCCCAAGTCCTGCGACCGCTTGTCATCGAGATCGTAATCTGGCTGCTGCCCCTGCTCGGCCTGGGATGGGCGATTGCCGCGGGAGTGGGGCGCAATCTTGTCTTCCGCTACTACGACCCCCGCCTGCCCTGGCGCCCGCTGGCGCTCACCGGCGTTCAGGCTCTCCGGGTGATCGCCCTTGCGCTCACTGTCTCGCTGTGGTGGGGCAGTGTGCGCTGGTCGGCGGCCGCTTCCACCGTCGCGGGCGTACCCAATGTCGCGGTGTATTTTAGTTTGGTCGCCGCCTTCTCGATCGGCTTTCTCGTCATCTGGTCGTTGTTCAGTTGGGTGTTTTTCATCGCTCCCATGTTCGTCCTCATCGAAGGCAAGAGCCTTCCCGCGAGCCTTATCCGCAGCCTGCGGCCCAGCGCGGCATGGGGCGGACTGATCGGCGTTAATTTCGCGGTCTCTACCATCCGGTTTGTCGTGGCGGTGTTCTTTTCGATGTTGAGCCTTGTGCCCCTCGCCTTCATATCTTCCGCGCACAGTGCGGCGCTTTACCTGTGGCTGGTAGCAACCACCGTGCTTTACATGGTTGTCTCCGGCTTCTTTCAGGTGGTTCGGCTGACGGCCTTTGTCGAGTTCTGGAGCCCCTCCGCCGCGCCCCAAAATACAAGTCCCTTCCCGGCACCCTGACCACGTAAACTAGACTTCGTGGACACCTCCTCGATCGTTATCCTTGACTTTGGCTCGCAATACACGCAGTTGATCGCGCGCCGTATTCGTGAGCAGAACGTCTTCTCCGCCGTGCTGCCCTGCACGGCCGGCCTGGAAGAGATCAAAGCTTACAAGCCCTGCGGCATCATCCTCTCTGGCGGGCCGTCTTCGGTCTACGACGCGGATGCGCCGCCTGCGGACCCCCGCGTGCTTGACCTCGGCTTGCCCGTGCTCGGCATTTGTTATGGCCTCCAGTTCATCACCTACCACCTGGGCGGCAAGGTGCGCTCGGCCGAGAAACGCGAGTACGGCCACGCCCAAGCGTTCCTTGAAGATTCCGCAAATCCTCTGTTTACAGACCTTCCGGCGTCGATCAATGTCTGGATGTCGCACGGCGATGAGGCCCTCGAGCTTCCGCAGGGTTTCCACCGCATCGCCAAGACCTCAAATGCCATCGCAGGCATTGCCAATCCCGAGCGCCGCATCTGGGCCGTGCAGTTTCATCCCGAAGTCCGCCACACCGCGCACGGCGAGCAGCTGCTGCACAACTTCGTCTTCCGTATCTGCAAGGCCAGACCAGATTGGACGCCGGAGCATTTCATCCAGGCCACCGTCCACTCCATTCGCGAGAAGGTCGGAGAAGGGCACGCCATCTGCGCGCTCTCCGGCGGCGTCGATTCCTCCGTCGCCGCCGTGCTGGTGAACCGCGCCATTGGCGACCGCCTCACCTGCGTCTTCGTTGACAACGGCGTGCTCCGCAAGAACGAATTCTTCAAGGTCCAGGAGAACCTGCGCGACAATCTGGGCCTCAACCTCGTCGCCGTGGACGCAAGCGGCCGCTTCCTGTCGCGGCTTGCCGGCGTCACCGATCCTGAGAAAAAGCGCAAGATCATCGGCAACGAATTCATCTCCGTATTCGATGACGAGGCCGCCCGCATCCTCCAATCGCTCGGCGGCTCCGCCAAGGAGGTCGCCTGGCTCGTGCAGGGAACGCTCTACCCCGACGTCATCGAGTCGTCCTCTGTCAAAGGCCCATCGCAGACCATAAAGAGCCACCACAACGTCGGTGGCCTGCCCCAGAACATGAAGCTCAAGTTGATCGAGCCGCTGCGCGATCTCTTCAAGGATGAAGTGCGCCGCATCGGCGCCGACCTCGGCATGCCGAAGGACATTCTGCAGCGTCAGCCGTTCCCAGGTCCAGGGCTTGCAGTCCGCATCCTTGGCGAAGTCACACCCGAGCGCGTCGCCCTGCTGCAGGAAGCCGACGACATCGTCGTGTCCGAAATCAAGAGCGCGGGGCTCTATCAGCAGATCTGGCAATCCTTTGCCGTTCTCCTGCCGGTCAAAAGCGTAGGCGTGATGGGCGACCAGCGCACCTACGCCTACACCTGCGCCATTCGCGCCGTCCACTCCGAAGACGGTATGACCGCCGACTGGGTGCCGCTGCCCTACGATGTCCTCAAGAAAATCTCCAACCGCATCGTCAACGAGGTGCGCGGCATCAATCGCGTCGTCTACGACATCACCTCAAAGCCGCCCGGCACCATCGAGTGGGAGTAGCTCCGGCCCGACCCGCTGCAATCGAGCAAACTCACCCACCGCAAGGCCCCTGATTCATCCAACGCAGCGGCCCTGTTGTTCGCTGCCGCCGCCCCGGGTTCCGATGGGAGGATGTATCAAATCAACTCGGAAACGGCCCGGCATTCAGCCGGGTTTCCCCGCTCAACTCCCGATCCAGTTGCAGGATGTACGCATCCGTCATGCCCGCGATATAGTCGGCGACCACCCGCGCCGCGCCGCTTTGCGCCACCTGCGCGGCATAGCTGGCAGGCAGACGCGAGGGATCTTTCACCCACCACGCGAACAGCCGATGGATCACCTCCGAGGCTTCGCGGTGCGCCGAGGCCAGTTCCTCGCCGAGGTAGAGATTCTCGTAAAGAAAGCGCTTCGTGGCCATCCGCAGCCTCTCCATGCCGGGGCTAAACCGGCACACTCGCTCCGGGCAGTTGCGGATTCCTTCCAGCGTGGTCAAATGCAGCTCCCGCGCCTGCGCCGCGGTGTGTTCGATCAGATCGGTGACCAGCGCATGCAGCATCCGACGCAGCGCTTCGTTGAATTTGAGCTTGGCCGGCGCGTCGCGATACTCCTGCTCCAGCAGCGCGTAGAATCGCTCGAACAGCTCCACGCCGCCGCGCACCCGGTCGAGCAAAAGAATGCCGGCCTCCATCCCATCGTCCAGGTCGGCCGTCAGGTATGCGATCTCGTCCGCCAGGTCGATGATCTGCGCTTCGAGCGGCGGGCGCAGGTCCAGAAAAAACTCCTTCAGCTCCGGATGCTCCGTCGCCGAGTAATCGCGCGAGTGCTTGATGATGCCTTCGCG
>CAZWSD010000398.1:0-3511 GCA_964636535.1 uncultured Acidobacterium sp.
TTCGCGGCGCAGAGCGCGGAGATGCCGTTTTCCGAGGCGGTGACGAGCAGCCTGAAGGATGCGGCGTCGGCGTCGGGTGTGGAGTTGATGATCCGGGACAACCGCTACGACGCGGAGACGGCGATACGGAACGCGAAGGATTTTGTGGCCGAGGGCGTGGATCTGGTGATTGAGTTTCAGATTGAGGAGAGCATCGCGCCGGTGATTGCGCACACGATTTCAAAGGCGGGGATTCCGCTGATCGCGCTGGACATTCCGCACCCGAGCGCGGTGTATTTTGGGGTGGACAACTTTGAGGTGGGCTACGAGGCGGGCCGGCTGCTGGCGCAACATGCTCTCAGGAACTGGAAGGGGAAGGTGGACTGGGTGATCGGGCTGGATGTGGCCGAGGCGGGGACGTTTGTCCAGAGCCGTGTGACGGGGGCGTTCGAGGGAGTGCGGTCACTGCTGCCGGATCTGGAGGCGAGCCATTGCGTGCGTCTGGACGGCCGTGGATTGCGGAACACGAGTGCCCAGGTGGTGTCGGAATTTTTGAAGCGGCATGGGAAGACCGACCGGATTTTGATTGCGGCGGCTACGGATACCAGCGCCCTGGGAGCGCTGCAGAGCGCGCGGAACGCCGAGCGGGAGAAGACGGTGGCGATCGTAGGGCAGGATTGCATTCCGGAGGTGCTGGAGGAGTTGCGGAAGGGGAATGGGCCGCTGATCGGGTCGATTTCGCACGAGGCGCAGACGTATGGTCCGCGGCTGATTCAGCTGGGGGTTACGCTGCTGCGCGGGCAGACGGTTCCGCCCTACAACTATGTGCAGCACAAAGTGGTGACGACGAAGAACGTGGATTAGGGTCTGGCTGAGCGCTGCTGTTGTTTGCGGGGATGGCGGGGCCTGGATTCTTGAGGGGGCGCGCATTTTTTTTGCGAGGGCGATCTGACCGGCGGCGGTGTGGAGATTGAGGGCGCCGCAGGGAGACGGAAGCCGGATTGCGGCGTGATGGCCGGCAGTGGCGGGTGAATTGAGGGGGTCAGGGGCGATCGGCCACGATGCATTGCACGGCGAAAGTGAAGCTCTGGTTTCCGCAGTGGTAATGGCGCTCTAAGTGGAGGCCTTGTGGCGGCGAGTGGAGGTTGTAGTCTTTGCCGGAGATGACGGTGGGGGTGGAAAGCAGGCAGGAGGAGACGAGTTCGGGCAGGCTTCTGTTCCAGGCGCCGGCCACCATATTGCAGACTTCTCCGAGGGCGTCGTTTACGATCTCCTCGCCGGTTTGATCGGATCCGGTGAGCAGGCCGGCGATGCGGAGGCCGGAGAGAGCGTCGATCTGAAGGATGCATGAGCCGCTGATGACGCCGGCGAGTCCGATCAGGACGGAGGTGCTATCGGGGGCGGCAGGGGGTGGAGGCGGGTCGATCGAGGAGCACTCCACGCCGAGCATGGTTTCGAAGACTTCCTTGACGGCGCCATCCATGGTGGTGTCGAACTGATCTTTGATGGTGAGACCGAGGTCTGAGATCATCTGCGGGCTCCGGGCCGGGAGGAGGATGAGATTTTCACGCGATACCTTCCAGCAGCGGCACGACGCGATCCTTGATCTGTTCGGCGGTGAAGGGTTTGAGGATGTATCCGCGGGCGCCTGCCTGAACGGCCTGGACCACATGATCTTCACTGCCTTCGGTGGTAATCATGACGATCGGAGTTCCTGGGGCGAGGTCATTGGCGGCCACCTGACGGAGGAATTCGAGCCCGTTCATCTGCGGCATATTGATGTCGGAAAGGATCATATCGACCTGCTGTGTTCGCAGCAGGTCGAGCGCTTCGAAGCCGCTTCCCGCGTTCCAGACGTTGGCCAGTTCGAGTCCGGCGGAGCGGAGCGAGCGTTCGACGATCTTGCGCATGACCGCCGAATCATCCACGATTAAGACCCTGATTCCGGGCATTTGTCCTCCATTGGCAGCAAAGGCTTTCAAAAACAAGCGCGACACGGCGTTTATCGGCAGGGCTGAGGAAAGCATGATCTTTGGCGGGCGGCCGGAAGGATTGGTGTTTGAAAGCCATGGGAAAGCAGGCACCAGGGCGGTTTGAGACGGGGGTTTGAGACGGGTTCGGGGCGGGAGCAGTCAGGATGAAGTGGCGGAGAGACAGGGATTCGAACCCTGGATACCTTGCGGTATACACGCTTTCCAAGCGTGCGCCTTAAGCCACTCGGCCATCTCTCCGCGCGCGGGTGGGACTATTTGAAAATAACAGATGCGGGGGCGGATGCGCATCCACACGTAGAATCGACAGAAGTCAATCTATGGATGAACAGGCTATGGATGAACAGGCCGGAGAAAGAGGCGGGACGGGGGCTGTGGGCCCGGTTAGGGTTGGGCCGGATTTGTGGCTCGAGTTGAAGGAGCTGCTGCGGCTGGCGAGCCCGATTGTGCTTTCAGAGCTGGGTTGGATGACGATGAGCGTGGTGGACCTGGCGATGGTGGGGAAGCTGGGTCCGGCTGCGATTGGGGCGGTGGGGCTGGGGAACGCGATTTACTATGGGCCGTCGCTGTTTGGGATTGGGCTTTTGCTGGGGCTGGACACGGTGGTGTCGCAGGCGTGGGGGCGTCGCGATTTTGATGAGTGCCACAGGTGGCTGGCGCAGGGGGTGTACATGGCGCTGGCGGCGACGCTGCCGGTGATGCTGCTGACGCTGGGTGGCGCGGCGCTGTTTACGAACCATGGGGTGAACGCGCAGGTGAGCGGGCTGACGCAGCAGTATGCGGAGATGCTGAATTATGGGACGCTTCCGCTGCTGGTATACGGGGCGTTCCGAAGGTATCTGCAGGGCGTTGGGCAGGTGCGTGCGATCAGCTTTGCGCTGATTACAGCGAACCTGGTGAACTGGGTGCTGAACTGGGTGCTGATTTACGGGCATCTGGGTTTTCCGGGGCTGGGCGTGCGGGGTTCGGCGATTTCGACGTGCTTTGCGCGGTTGTACATGGCTCTGGTGCTGGTGTATGCGGCGTGGGCGCATGAGCAGGGGCGGGGGCACTCGCTGTTTAAGCACTGGCCTGGGGTGAACCTGTCGCGGCTGCGGAGGCTTTGCGGTCTGGGGCTTCCGGCGGGCACGCAGGTGGTGCTGGAGGTGGCGGGTTTTGGGGCGGCGACGGTGATGGCGGCGCACCTGGGTCCGATATCGCTGGCGACGCATGAGATTGTGCTGAATTGCGCGGCGTATACATACATGGTTCCGCTGGGGATTTCCGCGGCGGCCGCAGTGGCGGTGGGGCAGGCGGTTGGCGCCGATGACCAGGCGCGCGCCGGGCGGGCGGGTTACATGGCGATAGGGCTGGGAGCCGGATTCATGGCGCTGATGGCGTGGATATTCCTGTTGTTTCCGAGGGCGATACTTTCGATATGGACGAACAACGAGGAGGTGTTCGCGCTGGGGACGCATATTCTGTTGCTGGTGGCGGGGTTTCAGATCTTCGACGGGATCCAGTCGGTGACGACGGGCGCGCTGCGGGGGATGGGCGAGACG
>CAZWSD010000399.1:0-3497 GCA_964636535.1 uncultured Acidobacterium sp.
CCATCTCCAGCGTCTGCTGCCCGTCGAGGAATTCCTCAGCCAGCTCCCCCGCGGCGCCTCGCCCAACTCAGTCAATCGAACCGGTTCCAACGCCAACCCCGCGCGCCCAACCGGCGGAAGCACCTCCGCCTCCACCCGCCCCGCGCCGCCGGCCCCCGCCAAGCCGCAGGAACCAGCCAAACCCTCCTTCTCGCCTTTTGAGGCTGACCGCAATCGCAAAATCACCAGCTCCGCTGAAAGCACTCCTGCCTCCGCGCCCACTCCTGTACCGGAAACGCCCGTCTCAAACCTCTCCGAAGGCCCAACTGGCTCCGCGGCTGTCGAACCCGTGCCATCACGCCCTTTCACCCCCATGGAAGCCGCTGCGCGCACACTCGATTCGACTCCCGCCAAACCCTCCATCGGCATCGGCCTTGCTGATCCCGAACGCACCAACGGAGCACTCGCCCTCGCCAGCAATCCACAAGACACACTCGACCTCGACCGCATCGCGCAAACCGCATGCGCCGCCCTCGAGCGCGAAGGCCACTCCACCGCCGCCGTTCTGCTTTCCTCCGGCCGTTGGACCGTCCAGGGCAGCACCATCCAGGTCGAAGTCGCCATCAAACGCGTCATGCTCGGCCTCACCTTCAACGCCGAGGCGGAAAAAATCTGCACCTCCGCCATCCGCGCCATCGGCGCTACGCAAAAGCTCTCCGTTATCCCCGGAGAAAATCTCCCCGGCTCCGGGGTTGCCAGGCCCACAGCGCCCATCAGCGGCAGCATCCAGGCCGCCGCGCTCCAGAATCCTCTGGTCAAAAAAGCGCAGGATCTCTTTGACGCGGAAATCCGCAGCGTCCTCGACCTGCGCGAATAGGCCTCAGCCGCAATACACTGAAATCAGCACAAAAAATACCGAGGAACCCCATGAACCCTTTTAACCTGCAGCAGATGCTCGGTCAGGCGAAAGAAATGCAGGAGCAGATGCAGGCCAGGCTCGCCACCACCGTTGTTGAAGCTTCATCCGGCGGCGGCGCCGTCACCGTCAAAATGAACGGCAAGAAGGAACTCCTCAAGCTCACCATCGACCCCGCCGCCGTCGCTGGCCTCAGCGGCCCCAGCCCCGACGTCGAAATGCTCGAAGACCTCATCACCGCGGCTATCAATGAGGCCGGCCGGCGCGCCGAAGAAATCCTCAAGCAAAGTATGCAGGGCATGCTCGGGGGGCTCAATCTTCCTCCCGGCCTCTTTTAAATCCCGCAAACAAATCTTGCGGGCCCCTCCCATAATCGTTCCCTGTGCTGGTACTCTACCCAGTCCCCCCGGGACATCTCTTATGACCACGCAACTCAGTCGTCGCCGTTTCCTGCGCCATGTCTCCGTGGCTGCCGGAGCCTCCCTCGTGCTTCCTTCCCTGCGCGGATGGGCTCAAACCATTCACGGGCCCCACCTCACCCTGCAGGAATTCGCCACCGCCGCCGCCAGGGAAACCATCCGCAACACAAAGCTCCGCGACGGCATTTACCTGTTGCAGGCTGTCGGCGGCAACGTCGTCTGCCAAACCGGCAAAGACGGCAAACTGCTCATTGACTGTCAGTTCTCCGCCGGCTCCGCACATCTCCTCGCCGCGCTCAACGCCATCGGCTCTCAACCGCTCCGCCTCCTCATCAACACCCACTGGCACCTCGACCACACCAACGCCAACCCCGATATGCACAAGGCCGGCGCCCGCATCGTCGCGCACGTCAACTGCCGCAGGCGACTCGCCACCCCCCAGCGCATCGACTTCTACGACCTCAATGTGGCTCCCCTGCCGCCCGCTGGTCTACCCGTCGAAATCTTCACCACCGCTAAAACCGTCTCCTTCAACGGCGAAAACCACTCCCTCCAGCACACCCCACGCGCCCACACCGATACGGACCTCTTCGTCCACTTCCCCAATCACAACGTGATCCACACCGGCGACCTCTGGTTCAATGGCTACTACCCCCTCATCGACGTCGGGACCGGCGGCACTATCCGCGGCATGATCGCCGGCGTCGACCGCTGCATCGCCCTCGCCGACTCACACACCAAGATCGTCCCCGGTCACGGTCAACTCGGCACCCTCGCCGAACTCAGGCCATACCGCGACATGCTCGCCGTCGTCGCAGGCCGCGTCGAAAAACTCAAGCACCAAGGCAAGTCCCTCACCGAAATCATCGCCGCCCGTCCCACCGCCGACCTCGACCCTACCTGGGCCAAAGGCGTTATGAAGGGCGAAGACATCGTCCTCTTCGCCTACCAGACGCTGTAGCTTCGTTCCCCCCTGAAACAACAAACCCCGGCATCCTCCGCCGGGGTTTCGCTCTTCCTCTTCAAACAACTCAGTCCGCGCTGCGCAGTCGCGCCAGCAGATCCTGCGGATGCACTGGTTTGGCCAGTATCTCGAACTCGTGGCCCTGCCCGCGCGCACGGTCCAGCAGGTCCGCCGTCGCCGCCTGCCCGGAAAAAAGCAGAATCTTGCACTTCGGCAGCAGCGACCGGACCTGGATCGCCGCATCTACACCGTTCAAATCGGTCATAATCACGTCGCTGATCAGCATATCCGGCTTCCAACTGCTCGCGGTTTCCACGGCTCTCTCGCCGCTATATACGGCGCGCGCCTCAAAACCGCTCTGATTCAGGATGATGGCCAGGGTGTCCGCGATAACGCGTTCATCATCAGCCACAAGCACTTTGGGTTTCGTCGATGGTTCGGCCATTCTCCCCTTCTACTTCGGTCTTGGTACCCTCAAAATCCAATTCCCGCAAACTTCCTATCCTCACCTCCGCGGGAATCCGTGCCATTCTGCACGAGCCAATGCAATTATGATGATACGCTGGCCTTGGGAGATGCTTCATCCCCCGCTGCCAGTGAGGCATAACCTACAGAAAATACTTGAGAACTGGTAGACACGGGCTCCGTCCCCGCGCAACCCCAGCATGGTGCGAAATGGCTGATACCATCATCCGCGCAAATCAGGTGGAAAAGTTCTACGCTCAACCCAGCGAGAACCGCATCCAAGTCATTTCCCCCACTGACCTCGCCATCTATCCCGGCGAAATCGTCGCCTTGCTCGGACCCTCCGGCTCCGGCAAGTCCACCCTCCTGCGCATGCTCGCCGGACTGTCCCGTCCCTCCGGCGGCGAAGTCCTCTGGCACGAACAACCCCTCTCCAAAGCCGACATTAATGTCTCCATCGTCTTTCAGAGTTTCGCCCTCTTTCCCTGGCTCACCGTGCAGCAGAACGTCGAGGCTCCGCTCCAGGCACGAGGCATGCCTACCGCCGAGCGTCACCACCGCAGTCTTAAAATCCTCGATACCGTCGGTCTTGACGGTTTCGAAGGCGCATACCCCAAGGAGCTTTCCGGCGGCATGCGCCAGCGCGTCGGCTTCGCCCGCGCTCTCGTCGTCGAACCGGAGGTCCTCTTCATGGACGAACCCTTCTCCGCGCTCGACGTCCTCACCGCCGAAAACCTTCGCAGCGAGCTCATGG
>CAZWSD010000400.1:0-3487 GCA_964636535.1 uncultured Acidobacterium sp.
CAATCTCCTCCCGCAGTTGCCCTTCCGCCTCCGCAACGTGATGCCCGCTCGTCAGGTAGGCCGCCGCCAGCGAGTAATGCGCCCCAGGCAACTTGCTGTCCAGAGCGATCGCCTCTTGAAACTCCCCCGCCGCCTTGTTCTGGAAATCCGAATCCATATAGGCCTGCCCAAAGAACATGTGCAGGATCGCCTTGTTCCCATACCCCGACTTCATCTCGTCGAATATCTTCTGCGCGCACTTCTGATCTTCCAGGTCCAGGCACACCACCGCCAGGTCATACCCATTTTCAAAATCGGGATTCAGCTTCACCGCCTCTTCCAGAGACTTCCGCGCAGCCGCGCTCTTGCCCATCTTCAGTTGGGCCCGCCCCAGCACCGAATACGCCCGCTCCGCAGCATTGGCATTCTTCGCATAACCATCAATCACCTTTTGCGCCAGCGTCGCGGCCTTCTGCAGCCGCCCCGCATGCAGCGCCGCCTCTGAATACTCCACCAGCAGCGCAGGCGAGTTCGGCGCCAGATGCAGCGCCATCTCAAAATTCGGCGCCGCCTTCTCATACTCATCGCCATGCGCCTCGGCAATCGCCAGCTCCCCCAGCGCATCGGCCAGAAAAATCCGGTACTGCTGCGCCGCCGCATCCACTTGATGCGCCGCCAGGTACTTCTGCGCTGCCGTATAGTGGCCCCGCACAACTGCGGCATTCCTGGCTTCAATCTGTTGCAGCGTTGGTGTGGACACAGCCCAGGCGCCCTGAGCGAGCAGGACAACGACACATCCGCCTGTTACACCCCGGAGCGCAAACCCGTGAAACAAGTCTTTCTTGAAAACCTTCATACCGCCATCTTCACCATCAGGCATTCGCAGCCCATGGTTCGCTCTAAACGAGTGGTTCTATTTCAGCATCAGTTTTGCGCGGTGTAAACCGGCTCACATCCGCATCCTGACCCCCGAAAAAACAAACCGGAAGGCGGCACGCAAACCGCCTTCCGGAAAACGGAGGGTAACTCAGCTAGAACATATAATGCACAGACAACTCGAGTGTCCTTTGGTTTGGCGCGCCGTTCTTCTGGTCCGTCACACCAAAGTTGTCGATGTTGCCCCCCGGATAGGAAGCTGTGAGTTGCTGGAAGCTCTGCGTACCGTAAGGCACCTGGTAATGGAGGCTCAGCTGCCCGCCGCCGCTGAACTGCCGCAGCGGATGATTCGGCCAGTTGAACGCTTCTATACGGAACTCAACATGCTGATCCCGCCACACGTGGAAGTCCTTGTACAGCGACAGGTCGCTGTCAAAGTAGGCTACCATCGTGTACGGCTCGCTCACCGGACCATACTGACCGATCTTCGGCGGAGCGAAACAGGTCGCCTTCAGAATCTGGTTATGACCCAGGTTCGCAGTTGGATTGCACGTCACTATAGGAGTGATCGAGATCGTCGAATTGGTGCCGTAGTATGTTGGCGTCCCAAATCCGGCGCTCGGAGCTCCGTTCGGTAGCGGGTTCGTCTTGGAAATGGGCTGCCCGTTAATCTCCGCATACTGCAGACCCATGCTGAAGTTCGGGTTGTTGATCGACGTCAGGAATCCACCGGACTGCCACGTGGTGATATTCGAAATCGTCCATCCATTGGCCGCTCCGCGCAGGAACATGTTCTGCCCCTTGTAAGGCCGCGCGAAGGTGTACGAACCGGAGAAGTTGAACACATACCGGCGAGTGGTCGTCGCAGGTCCATAGTTCCGGCGCAGATGGAACGCGTCTTCACTCATGTTCGTGCTCAGGTTGTTCTGGTAGGTCCAGTTCACGTTGAAGTTGGCATTCGATCCGTGCCGCACCAGGGCCACTTGCAGTGCGTCATAGTTCGAGTAGCCCGCGGTATCCAGCACGTAGACCGCGTTATCACCGTATTCCCTGCCGTACGGACGATAATCTTTCGTCTCGTTACCCGTTGGAGTACAGCCACCGGCCGCCGTGCAGACCTGGGTAACATCCTCAGGGTTTGGCGCGGTCACGCCCGTAACTGGATCTGGCTTGAACAAGGCGCCCAGCGGAATCTTGTTCACGTTGTCGAACTCCGTGAATCCTCCACCGGAAAGTACCTGGCCGCCAACCGGCAGATTCTCTGCGTGGTTGCCCACGTAAGCGACTTCCGCCATCATCTTGCTCGGCAATTGCTGGTCCACCGTCAGATTCCAGGCTGTCGAGTCCGGAATCTGATCGTCCGTCGGATTCAGCGCGTAAATGCCGCCATTCACGCAAGGGTTGGTCGGGCTGCAACCGTTGGTGTAGGACGGAGTCTTGATTCCGCCCAGCGACCCGCCGGCCTGGTAGGCTTCGCCAGGCTGGGCGAGGGTAATGCTGGTATTCCCTGGCAGGTTGTAGTTCAGAATCTGTTGGGAGGTTGAGAGCTGGTTCGTGTAGTTGTTGTACTGGTCCGCGAATCGGAAGATGCCCCAACCACCACGGATCAGCGTCTTGCCGTTTCCAAACACGTCGTACGACATCCCGAAACGCGGCGTCATGTAGGCAAACCGGTTCGGCATACCACTCGACGGAATGCCAGGATCCACCGAATGCCACCGCACGCCGGGATCCATTCGGCCCGAGTTGTAATCCGACTGAACATCGGCCGGGATAAAGACCGCCTCGCCCAGCTTGTTCTTGTCGTACCAGTGGCCCAGATGCTCGAGGCGCAAGCCATAGTTCAGGCTCAGCTTGCGCGTCGCTTTCCACGTATCTTCGGCATATGCGGCAAAGTCGCCATACGCCATTTCTACGTTCTCGAATTTGTTGCTCTCGTTGTACCCACTGGCAATACCCATCAGGAAGTTTGCCGTCGGGTTGCCCGGCGAACCGATCTGCTGCCCCGTCACAACGTTGGAAGGATTGCCGCCGTAGAAGTTGAAGTTCCCGAAGTTGCCGTTCGGCGCAAGGCCAAACTCACCTTGGTCGTTCGTCACTTCTTCCATGTAGCCGCCTATCTGGAGCGTGTGGTTCTTCACCTGCCAGGTCAGGTTGTCCGCCAGTGACGGAACTTCCTTCTTCACCAGGTACTGGTGGGCAGCATTGTCGAAAATATCTCCCTGCGAAAAATCAGGGAACGTATAATTTCCCGCCGTGCTATAGGAAGGAAGCACGTTCGAGTTCGTGCCGAAAAGCGTTCCGTACGGATACTTCAATCCCGAACGGGTCGCCGCGGTGGCGTTGTTCGGTCCGACCGGCGCATTCAGATAGCCCCAGGCTGCGACTAATTCGTTGGTCAGATTCGGTCCAAACGTATGAACCAGGTGGCCGGCCAGAGCCTTCGTATAATACCACTGCTCAAGACCGCCCCCCGGGTAGGGAATCGAGTTGCCCGGCGTCCAGTAGATGTGCGCACCATTGCCCTGCGCCAGCTCAGCCGTGTATCCCTGCTGATACGAAATGTACATCTGAGTGTTCGCCGAGGGATCGTAATCCACGCGCACGCGGTAGGTCCAACCGTTCACCGTGC
>CAZWSD010000401.1:0-3484 GCA_964636535.1 uncultured Acidobacterium sp.
CGCTCCACCGCCCACGCATAAAAAGAAAACCCGCCCCCCGGCCTCCCGCACCTCGGCCAGCATCGCCGCCATGCAGTCAATCTGCTCCCCATCCAGTTGCCCCGCGATCATCTTCACTTCTTTCAGATAACTGTGTGCAAATGCCGTCATGGCAATCTCGGCTTGTTCGTAAATGCCCATTGCTGTCCTCCCGTCTTCGTCCGCCAAACCGGTCGCACTCCCCATGCCCGATCCCGCATTCTCTTCCGCCACGCCGCCGGAACCACCGCAAACACCGCGAAGTGTAACGCGGCTCTCACCGTCGGCCTGCCCTCAAGGCAAAATGCCCGCGCCATCTCCACCCATTCCCCCACGCTCGCCCCGCTGGCCCGCGCCTTCCACACACACTGCACTGCGATAAACCACGAGACCGCCTTCGGCTCAATCCGGCCCTGATGCCCGCGAATCCAATCCAGTGAAGCCCTCCAGTCCCTCTGCCCGCTCACCGTCCCGCGCCCGTCTTCGGTCCGATATACCGCCAGCGGCGCTTCCACCATCCGCACTTCCACATCCGCCTCCCCGCTCACGCGCAGCAACCAGTCCCAGTCCTGGTGGATCGACAGCCCTGCCGCAAACGGCGTCCGCAAAAGCAGCTCCCGCTCTGCCAGCAGTGTCGATGTCTGAATGAATCCGCTGCCTCCCCACCATCCCCTCCGGCAAAACAGGTACTCCGCGATCGACTCCTCCTCTCCGTAAATCCGCCGCGGAAATACAAATTCGCCACCAGCCGTCCTCACCACCACCCGGCTGCCCAGCACCGCAAATCGCCGCCTCGCCCGCGGCGCCGCTTCCATCTGCTTCTCCAGCTTCTCCGGCATCCACTCGTCGTCATCGTCCAGAAATGCGATCCAACGCCCCCGCGCATGCAGTACGCCCGCGTTCCTCGCCGCGCCGCCGCCCACGCCGCAGCTATGGATGATCCGCACCTTCGCGTCGTGCGACCATCCCCACTCCTCGTCCCATCTCCGCTCCACCAACCCATCCGGGCTGTCGTCCACCACCACCACTTCGCAACTCGCGTAGCTTTGGCCTAGCGCGCTTTCCACTGCCTGGCGCAGCCACGGCGAGCGCCCCACCGTGGGCACCACCACGCTCACCATCGGCGCCGGCCTTCGAACTGCAAATCCTTGCATGCCTGGGAACAACCTGAACAATCGAACTTACGCAAAGCTTATCTCCCCATGCCCGGCCCACTTGCCGCCTCACTCGCCGCCTCCCTACACTTCGGTAATCAGATCCCGTTTCTGCGTCCCGTCCTCTCCGCTCACCAGCACCTCATCCCCACTTCTCCCCCCATGCCTCGCAACTCCGCTATCGAGCTCTTTCGCAAAGCCGATACGACTACTGGGGTTCGTGCGCGACGCCATCCCTTCCAACTTTGGCGCCTCCGCCTCGACCTCCGAAGTCCACGGCCTTTCCGAAAATGCTCTAATGGCTCTGTGAGTCAGGTCTACGTCATCGGCGCCGGACCCAACGGTCTCTCTGCTGCCATCCATGCAGCCATGGCCGGCTTCCCGGTCGAAGTCTTTGAGGCCGAAGCCATCCCCGGCGGCGCCGCCCGCACTCTCCCGCTCACCCTCCCCGGCTACCTCCACGACTTCGGCTCCGCCGTCCATCCCATGGCCGCCGGCTCACCGTTTTTTCGCTCTCTCAATCTCGAGCGCTTCGGCCTTGCCTGGCTCCACGCCGAAATTCCCCTCGCCCACCCCTTCGACGACGGCTCCCCCGTCTGCCTCTTCCGCGATCTACCCCAGACCGCCGCCCAGCTCGGCGTCGACGGCCCCAACTGGCAGCGCATCCTCAACCCGCTCGCCAGCCAATGGTGGACCTTCGCCGAGGATGCACTCAGCCCCATTCTCCGTTTCCCCAACCAGCCGTATCTCATGCTTCGCTTTGGACTCAATGCCATGCTCTCGGCCCAGTCCTTCTCCCACCTCCATTTTCACCACGCACGCACCCGCGCCCTCTTCGCCGGGCTCGCCGCTCACTCCTTCATGTCGCTCGACTCACCCTTCAGCAGCGCCATCGGCCTTGTCCTGGCCGCCGCCGCGCACAGCGTCGGTTGGCCCATTCCTCGCGGCGGCGCGCAGTCCATCACCAACGCCCTCCTCGCCTGTCTCAACGATCTCAACGGCTCGCTCCACACCGGTCGTCGCATCCAATCCCTCGACGATCTGCCCCAACCGCAATCCCTCACCTTCTGCGACCTCACTCCGCGCCAGCTCCTGCGCGTCGCCGGCAATCGGCTCTCGCCCCAGTTCGCACGCAAACTCCAGCGCTTTCGCTACGGCCCCGCCGCCTTCAAAATCGACTACGCCCTTTCCGAACCAGTGCCCTGGCGCGCGCCAGAATGCCGCAACGCCCTCACCCTCCATCTGGGCGGCTCGCTCGAAGAAATCGCCAATGCCGAATCCGCCGTCCTCCGCGGCCTGCACCCCGAACGACCCTTCGTCCTCGCCTCCCAGCCCACACTCTGCGACCCCTCCCGCGCGCCACAGGGCCGCCACGTCCTCTGGGCCTATTGCCATCTTCCCAACGGCTCCACTTTCGACATGACCGATCGCATCGAAGCTCAAATAGAGCGGTTCGCCCCAGGCTTCCGCGACTGCATCCTCGCCCGCCACATCTCCTCGCCCCTTACTTTCCAGTCCATGGATGAAAACCTCGTCGGTGGCGACGTCAACGGCGGCGCATTCAACCTCCGCCAGCTCTGCTTCCGCCCCACCCGCCACTACTACGCCACCTCCAACCGTCACATCTTTCTCTGCTCCGCATCCACGCCCCCAGGCGGCGGAGTCCACGGTATGTGCGGCTACCACGCCGTCGAAGCCGCCCTCCTCACCTATGGCGCCTAACTCGCATCTCTCAATTTCCCCCCGATTCTAACCATTCACTCCACTCCGGTTGCCCATCCCGGCCCGTTTAGTGTCTACTGGCGCGCCAGGGAACATTTTCATGAGCTACATCCTCTCTCTCGATCAGGGCACCACCAGCTCCCGGGCCATCCTCTTCGATCACAACGGCTCCATCGCCGGCCTCGCCCAGCACGAATTCCGCCAGATCTACCCCCGCTCCGGCTGGGTCGAGCACGACCCCATGGACATCCTCACCTCACAGATGACCGCCGCCGTCGAGGTCCTTACACGCGCCGGCGCACGCCCCCGCGACATCGCCGCCATCGGCATCACCAACCAGCGCGAAACCACCATCGTCTGGGACCGCGAATCTGGAAAACCCATCCACAACGCCATCGTCTGGCAGGACCGACGCACCGCCGAACTCTGCCGCCGCCTCGCCGAGTCCGGCCTCGAAGACGCCGTCCGCTCCCGCACCGGCCTCCTCCTCGACCCCTATTTCTCCGCCACCAAAGTCGCATGGATCCTCGACAACGTCCACGGCGCCCGCGAACGCGCCCAACTGGGCAAGCTCGCCTTCGGCACCGTCG
>CAZWSD010000402.1:0-3484 GCA_964636535.1 uncultured Acidobacterium sp.
TTAGTCATAACTTATACGATTACCACAGGGACTAATCCTCTCCCGCTAACCGCAAACCCATGTAATCTAACTCGCACACCATTATCTGCGTTTTCCCGGGCTCCGCAACCCGTTCCGCTGCCTTGCTTGCCTTCGCTCGAACGCTCTCCGCCACCGCCCTCCGGCAAAGCACCATCACCGCCGGGCCAGCCCCGCTCAGCACCACCCCCAGCACGCCCTCTTCGCCCCGTAACTCACGCAGCGCAGCCAATAAAGGGCATACCTTCTCCCGGTACGGCTCGTGCAGCCAGTCATGCATTCCGGCCCCCACCAGCGCCTCATCGCCGAGTGCAAATCCTGCTGTTAGCAGCGTCACACACTGCAGGTTACTCACGGCGGCACGCCGCTCGTACCGCTCCGGCAGCACCGCCCGCGAAGCTGAGGTCGCCAGCGGCCGCGCGGGGATCGCCAGCACCGCGCTCCAGCCCTCCGGCGGCCTCATCGTCACCGCTACAGCCGGTCCGCCCGCGCCCGCGCCATCCTTCGCACCGCTCACCACGAATCCGCCAAACACGCACGCCGCCGCGTTGTCAGGATGCCCCTCCAGCCGCGCAACCTCTTCAAAAATCTCCTCTTTACTCCAGTCCAGCCCCCCAAAATATACGGCCAGCGCCACACCCGCCACCCGAGCCGCCGCCGAAGACCCGCACCCCATCCCCAGCGGAATCTCGTTCCTCAGTTGCAGTGCCAGCGGCCTCGCCGCCAACCCCGCCCGCGCCAGCACATCGAGATACACCCCAAGAATCAGGTTACCTTCCAGCTTCCCGCAAACATCCGCGTTACACCCCTGCGCCTCGATCCCAAACTCAGACGCCTCCCGCGCATCCACATGCAGATGCAGCCCCAGCGCCAGAGCCGCCGTGTCAAACCCCGGCCCTACGTTGGCAGAGGTCGCAGGCGCCGCCAGCTTCAATTGCCTCCCGCTCACCCCTGCTCCTTCTCCAAAAGGCCGAGCACCGCGCCCGCATCGGCATCCATCGGTACAGCGTTCCGCCGCGACGCCGCAATCGGCTCCGCCAGCCCGCCCAATTCCTCCGGCTTCAGCAGATCGCCCCGATGGTAGGCAATCGTGTAATCGGCATCCTTCAGCGTGTGCCCGGTCAACAGCAGAACCACGCGCTCCTCGCGCTTCACCCGGCCCGCTCCCAGCAGCTTCTCCAGCCCCGCCAGCGTCACCGCGGAAGCCGGCTCGCAGCCAATCCCTTCCTGCCCGATCCGCGCCTTGGCCAGCGCAATCTCGGCCTCGGAAACCTCCTCCACCCATCCGCCCGTCTGCCGCAGCACCGCCACAGCCTTCCGCCACGATGCCGGATTCCCGATCCGGATCGCCGTCGCCCGTGTCTGCGCTTGCACCGGCTCCAGCCGCTCGCCGCCAAACTCATGCACCGCCCGGAACAGCGGATTCGCCCCCGCCGCCTGGATCACCGAAAGCTTCGGCAACCGTGCAATCAACCCCAGGGCCTGCATCTCCATGAAGCCTTTGCCCAGCGCCGATATATTCGCCAGATTCCCACCCGGCACAATCACGTGATCCGGCACATCCCAGCTCATCGCCTCGGCAATCTCCACCGCCGGCGTCTTCTGCCCTTCCACGCGGTACGGATTCACCGAATTCAGCAGGTACACCGGTGCCCGCCGCACCACCTCGCCCAGCACCGCAACGCAACCGTCAAAGTCGGTCTCCAGTTGCAGCGTCATCGCCCCATAGTCCATCGCCTGCGCCAGCTTGCCCCAGGCAATCTTGCCCTCCGGAACCAGCACCAGACACCGCATGCCCGCCCGCGCCGCATAGGCCGCCATCGCCGCCGACGTATTCCCCGTCGACGCGCACGCCACCCACTCGAAGCCCCGCGACTTCGCCACGCTCAGAGCCGCCGTCATCCCGGCATCCTTGAACGATGACGTGGGATTCATCCCCTGGTGCTTCGCGTACAGCTCAGCCAGGCCCAGCCGCGCCCCATTGCGCGCCAGCCCATACAGCGGCGTGTTGCCCTCCCGCAGCGTCACCACGTTGGCGTCATCCACAATCGGAAGCAGCTCTCGAAACCGCCACACTCCGCTCTGGTCAATCTCGGCAAGCGAACTGCGCCGCTCCTTCCACAGCCACTTCAACGCACCCGGATTGGGACGCTTCGCTTCTTCCCACTCCGGATACACAACCTCAAAAAGCTCCCCGCAATCCGGGCAGCGAAAATCCCCGCCAATGGCGGAAGGCTCAATGCCCCGCCCGCAGCCGATGCAGCGAAGGTGATGAATCATCTCTACTCGTTGTTCCATACGATTGAAACTTCAGGCTATCATCCACTCTCTACCCGATCTTCCGGGAAATTCGTTAGAAATTCGTCGCCAATATCGTCTAAATTCGTAGATATGGCAACCGTCCTCTCACCGCGTGAAGCCGCACTCCGCCTCGGTATCTCTTACCCCACCATGAAGCAGTGGATCTACCGCGGCAAAATCAAATCCGTCAAAACCCCCGGCGGACACTACCGCATCCCAGAAGCCGAACTCGATGGCTTGCTGCACAAAGCCAAACGCCCTGATACGCCTAAGCGCCAAATGATGCGCAGTATCAGTGGAAGAAATCAGCTCGTGGGACGCGTCGTCGAACTCAAATTCGACGGCCTGCTCGCCCAGGTCAAACTCTCCATCGGCGGCCAGATCATCAACTCCATTATCACCGCTGAGGCCGCCCGCGAAATGCAGCTCAAAGTTGGCGAAACCGTCGCCGCCCTCATCAAATCCACCGAGGTCATGGTGCTACGTGTCTGAGAAACTTCGCCGGCTGCTCTTCCTCACCGTCATCACCGCCCTCGTCCTCACCCTCCGCTGCACTGCGCACGCTCAAATTCCCAGGCACCCCCTGCGCGTTGCCGCCGCTGCGGACCTCCAACCCGTTCTGCCGCCCATCCTCAGACGGTTCCAGCAGCAAACCGGCATCACGGTCCTCGCGTCCTATCATTCCTCGGCCACTCTTTCCATGCAGATCCTTAATCAGGCCCCCTTCGATCTCTTCATGGCCGCCGACATGTCCTACGCCCAGTACGTCATCGATCACGGAGCCGGAGCAAGCGCTACTCCCATTCCCTACGCCCGCGGCTCACTCGTCTTGTGGACGCGTAACGACTCCGGCATCCCAAATCTCTCCCTCGACGCCTTGCGCAGCCCCTCCATCCACACCATCGCCATCGCCAATCCCAAACAGGCCCCTTATGGCCGGGCCGCACAGCAGACGCTCATACACGCAGGCCTTGCGCCGGCGGTCAATTCCCACCTCGTGATTGCCGAAAACATCGCACAGGCCGCCCAATACGCCGAATCCGGAAATGCCCAGGTCGGCTTCCTCTCGCTCACCTCCGCCCTCACGCCCCGCCTCAGCAAGAGCGGCCACTACATTCGCATTCCCCAGCGGTACTATGCTCCGCTCATCCCGGGCGCCGTCGTC
>CAZWSD010000403.1:0-3471 GCA_964636535.1 uncultured Acidobacterium sp.
TTGTCGGACAGTTCCGGGCATTCAATCACAGCTCGTCTCATCGCTGTTTCCTCACCGTTGTTGCACGTAATAAAGCGTGTCCAGTGTGGCCCTTATTAGGGGATTCGTCAACTCCTCCCGACACTGGAAGGTGTGACGAAGCGCAAGGCCCTGGAAACACGCAAATCCCGCAAGGCGCGGACGGCTCCCTATCAGGAGACCTACGACGTGTTTCTGGAGCGTTTGATCCGGGCGCGAGAAGAGGCCAACCTGACCCAGCGGCAGGTTTCGGCCCGCATGGGGATGGCTCATTCCTTCCTCTCCAAATGCGAAACCGGAGAGCGGCGGGTCGACGTAATGGAGTTCCTGCAACTGGCAAAGCTGTACGGCAAATCACTCGATTACTTTCTGGAATAGATTTATACGCCATGAAGCGGTCTGCGCCCCAATCCTTCTGTCTTCTGTATCGCCATCTTCACGTACTTCTCGATCAACGGGCTACGATTGTCTTCACGAAGAAAGACACCGCATTTGCGCGTCAGAAGCCGGGCCGCAATTGGTTTAATGGCAATCCCGGAGCGCATGACGACGGAGGATCGGGCTAACAAGCAAACGCCGATCCTGTTCTCCACGTAGGCATGCGCCTCCCACGGAGAATAGGCGTCGGCGACGATCTGAAGCTCAATGCCGAACTCGTGGCAATGGCGCTCGATCTCCTCATGGGCCACGGGAAAAAGTTCACGGGCGACGGCGACAAACGGTGCGTGCGACAAATCCTGAACATGGATCATGTGCCTGGTTGCCAGAGGATGCGCGCTGGGCATGCAGGCAACCAGAGGCTCTTCATACAGGGGATGAACGATCAACTCCGGGTGCGACAACGGCAGAAACCCAAAGGCGGCATGCAGAGAACCGCTCAGGACTTTTTCCACCAAGTCCCGCGTGAAGCCGCCGGAGTGATGAATGTGTATCGAGGCATCGTCCTCAAATCGTAGTTGATCGATAATCGTAATCAGCCGGGATGCCAAATAGGTCGAATGCCCCACAAGAATCTGCTGCTGTTCGAGCATGACCTGTGCACGCGTCTTTTCCTCCGCAAGACAAGCGTGCTCCAGCGCCTGCACAGCCTCTTTGTAGAACGTGTCTCCATATCGGCTCAACTCAAAGCCTGCCTCGGTGCTTTGAAAGAGCTTTGCTCCGACGGTCTGATCGGCTGTGCGAATACGCTTCGAGATCGCCGATGCCGACAGTCCGATTTCCTTGCCGGACTGTCCCAGCGAATGCTTCTCCGCTGCACTCACCACTGCGATCAATGTCTCCATGCTGATGCGAGGGAATCTCATCATCGTAGCCCTCTTGATTCTTCGCACCAAGACAATCAACCACAGTTGAAATTCAATCACGACTCATATTCAGAAGCATGCATCGATATTTCCATCAAGGCGCTATGCGATTCATGTGCCACGATGACCAATGATGCACGGCATTAAAACAACGCTTTCGCCTTTAGAGCGCGGCC
The DNA here is from genome assembly GCA_964636535.1 of uncultured Acidobacterium sp. Classification (GTDB taxonomy): domain Bacteria; phylum Acidobacteriota; class Terriglobia; order Terriglobales; family Acidobacteriaceae; genus Acidobacterium. Next base: position 1,499 of record CAZWSD010000403.1, read on the forward strand.
GCGTTCAAACGCGGTTTGAGAGTTACCAACCCGCGATACAGACGGGATTTCACTGTGGAGATGGGCAAGCGCATAACTTCAGATATTTCCTTGAGGGACAAATCTTCGGTGTACCGCAGGAGCAGCACCTCACGGTGCACGGGCTTGAGCGTCCGAAGAGCGTCTGCGATGAGCTTGCGAGCTTCACTTTCTGAGCACTGATCGAGAGCCGTTTTCCCGCCGCTCGGTAGCTCTAGCGGGTACTCATCCTCTAATTCATGCCACCGATAAAGGGTCATCCTTGCATATTTTCGGCGCAGATCAAATACCATGTTTCTGGCAATGGCGAACAGCCAAGTGCCGAACCGGGAATTTCCCTTGAATTGCTCGCCGCGTTCGATAACACGTATCCAGATATCCTGAAATATATCTTCTGAAATATCCCGACTTCCAGTCAGACAAAGTAAATATCGCAGCAGCCGATGTTGATATTCGAGGATAAGCCGATCCAGCACTTGCGAGTCACGTGTTTTTAGCCCGGCGCAAATTGGGCCATTGTCTTGTAGCATATGCATCTCAAGCAACTTGGTCTCGTCCAGCGTTCCAGTATTGCCAGGCTTCTTCACAACTTCACAATCCATCTGCTCATTCCCTAGTCAGGGCAAAATGGAACTATGCCCAACACGGTCTCTCGCTAAAAGTACACAGTAATATTCTGCTCGCTGATTTACTTGCCGAATGTCAGGAAATGTCGCCTTGCATCAAAGGCCGATATCACTCCGTGTGGATCCACAGCTATTTCGGCTGCATACTCGCTGGACTGACGAAGCCTCTTTTGATCGCCATGCTGCTCTGCCAGCCACAAGTGCTTTCGTCAAACGCACCGACCACCTCATGTATCAGCCTTTTGATACGACGCGGAACTCGAATGCCACGTGTACGAGGGGGTTACTCAAGTCCGAGAGAAGGGGATCTGCCCTCAGATGTAGAGCACAGGGAGATGGGGATTTTAAGAAGGTTCATCCGCCAACCGCCTATCGTCTTGCCATCATGACAAAACACGACAAACAGGTGGAACAAGTATGGACGCGTCATTCGTCTGAACTAGCGTGGGTAAAGTTCCTGCCTGGAGGGTCGTGTGAAATCATATTTGTTTGTCTGTGTCTCGATGTGTGTGCTGGGTATTCCTGCTCGGGCTGCTGGCCCGGCTGATCCATCGCGTCCATCGACATTTCTACCTGCAGTGGGTGAGGCAGTGCAGTATCGGTATACGGATACACTTACTCCGTCAAAGAAGAATCAAAAGCGGATGAGTGGAACCGCAACTCTGACGATTACATCGATCTCTCCAACGGAATACCACACACGCATTGCAGTCGATGGGAAAGCTCCATACACTCTGACGCTTCATCTTGATGCGACCGGCGCCTTGCAGCCAGATTCCGGGCTTGAGTCCGTGCAATTGCTTCCGGGCAAACACAAAGGACATGACGAGAAGACGCAGAGAGCCGCTGCGCAAGCACTGGTCGACCGACTATCGCTGGCGGCCCAAATGCAGGCGCATCCTGAGGCGGGCACCTCGTTTCCGGTCCAGCTTGACGTCCCCGGGGCCAGCGTCCCTTTGAATCCGGTTCTGTACATCAAAACTGCCGGACAGGATTCGTTCACTGCGGAAGCGAACGATACGACGTCCATCACGCCGCCGCAGAAGAAGAGACGGCCATTCATCGGTCTATTTGGTCTAGGTATTCTGGGCGGAGTACTTGGAGGAACTCCAGGAAGAATCGTTGGTCTTAGCGTATCCGCCGCAACGGCCATCACGTTGATCGCTTCTTCTCATCGGCACTCAAAACCGATTCCTGCCGATGTTAGTCTGCATGTCACCAGCGTGATCGCCAACGACCGGATACAAACGTTATCTGGCAAACAACAACTCGTTGTTCATGCGAAAAAGGGTTCCTATACTCTCGGTGACGCATGGTCGTTTGTCGCGC
>CAZWSD010000404.1:0-3467 GCA_964636535.1 uncultured Acidobacterium sp.
TGGGGGGATTTGCGGGCGCGGGTGCGCATGCCGCCTGGGTTGGAGCCGAAGTCGGGTTCGGTGAGGCCGAAGCAGCCGATCTTTTCTCCGGCGGCCAGGGCTGGGAGCCACTGCTGTTTCTGTTCCTCTGACCCGAAGGCATGGATGGGATACATGACGAGCGAGGACTGTACGCTGGCGAAGCTGCGGAGACCTGAGTCGCCGCGTTCCAGCTCCTGCATGACCAGGCCGTACTCGATGTTGGACATGCCTGCGCAGCCGTAGCCATGGAGGTTGATGCCGAGGAAGCCGAGGTCGGCCATGGGTTTGACGAGCTGGCGCGGGAAAGTAGCCTCGCGATTGTGCTGCTCGATGATGGGGATGAGGTTGTCTTCGACGAAGCGGCGGGCAGTTTCGCGAACCATGCGCTCATCTTCAGTGAGTAGAGAATCGAAGGAGAGGAAGTCAACGCCTTTGAAGGGAAATGACATGAGGGTTCTTGCTCCGGTGCATGTGGATGAGGACACCATAGGCTAGCAGAGCGCGGGGAGTGTGGGAAGGGATTGGGGCTGAGTGAGCGCTTTCGGGTTGGAGGCAACTCAAAATAAACAGGGCTGCGGAACGTAATGGGTTATCTTGACTGAATGCTGGCAAGTTGCGGCTGGAACCCGTGTAAGGTGAGAGCCCATGTAGTAGTGATGTTGATCCTGATGATGGTTCCACTTGTCCATGCGCAGGGTAGGGTACTTGAGAACGCGCCGAAGCCCGTGATTCGCAGGGGTATACAGCGATTTGAGGCCGGCGTAGAAGCGGCGGATATGGGAACTGGATGTGGCAGTTGCTATCTTCCTCCGTGCTGCAGGCCGCCGTCACTTGGAATTGGCGCCGAAGGGGTCTGGAACTGGAAGCCGTATCTTGCGCTGGAAGCAGACTATCTGATTACTCCTAACGCTGTGGAATACACTTCAAATTCCAACGAAGGAGGGCGGGCGATTGAATTGCTAGCCGGGGCACGTGCTGAGCTTCGAGCGCGGCACTACGGATATTACCTGAAGGCGGAGGCGGGATCGGTGGAGTGGACCCGGGTTTTCAAGAATTTTGTGATTACTCCTAACTCATTCACGATCCGTTACGGCCGACGCCACAGTTTTGGGAGCGATTTTGGGGCGGGATTCGAATATTCGCCTTCATCGCGCGTGCATATCCGCACGGAGGTTACGGATTTGCTGGTGGATTTTCCTGCATCGGTCTGGCGGGACCACTTGCAGTCTTCGGCAGGGGTTTACTACGGATTTGGAAAGAACTTGATCTGGGCGCCTCCGGTGGTTCGCGCGAACAGCCTGCGGACGTTTTTCAACCGGACGAACGTTACTCTGATCACCGTAAGCGCGCTTGCTTCCATTGCGGATGGTGTGACGACGCAGCGATTCATTCAACGAGGTTATCGGGAGGGGGATCCGTTCGCGCGTCCGCTGGTGAAGTATGGCTGGGCTGGGCAAAGCGCGGCTATCGCGATCGAGATGGGCGGCGAAGCCGTTGGGATGTATGGTCTGCAGCGGATAGGTCACCGCTGGCTGGCTCGGTTTGTTCCAGTTGCGATATCGATTACGCATGCGGTTTTTGCATACAAGAACACGGAATATCCGGCGCAGCCGCGTCAGACGGTTCCGTAGAAGCTGGTGGTTGCGGGGACCTACTGCAGATATTCGCGGATGAAGGGGTCGTTTGAGCGGACAAGCTGTCTGGTGGAGCCGTCGAAGACGATGTGACCGTCGTTGAGGACGAGGAAAGTGGTGTTTGGTTCGGTTTGGCCTTCAGGGAGGGGTTCGGTGCATTTGCACTCATGGGAATAGCGATGCGTTGCGAGCATGAAGGCGTCCTGCAGCCGGTGTGTAACGAGGAGTGAGGTGGTGTGAAAGGCGTCGCGCTGTTTGAGGACGAGTTCGATGATGGTGGTGGAGGTGATGGGGTCGAGGCCGCCGGTGGGCGAGTCATAGAGGAGCAGCTTGGGATTGGTGACAATGGCGCGGGCGATGGCAACGCGCCTGCGCATGCCGCCGGAGAGTTCCGATGGGAATTTGTCGAGGGTGTGTTCGAGTTCGACGAAGCGCAGAGCCTCACTGACGCGCCGGTCGATTTCGTCGTCTGGGACGTGTTCTTCGTTGAGACGGTATCCGACGTTGTCGCGGACGGTGAGTGAGTCGAAGAGAGCGCCTTCCTGGAAGACGGTGCCGACTTCGCCGCGCAGGGCGAAGATATCGCGCTGCTTCAGTTGGCCGATGTTGCGACCGAAGAGGGTGATGGTGCCTGAATCGGGCTGGAGAAGGCCGTTGGCGAGCTTCAGGAGGACGCTTTTGCCGACGCCGGCCGGACCGAGGATGATGCGGTTTTCACCGCGATGGACGCGGAAGGTGATGTCATCGAGGACAGGTCTGTCTTCAAAACCGATGGAAACGCGATCGAAGACGACGACGGGCTCGTTGGGAGCGTCGCGGCGTTCGAGCTGGGACTGAGGGGCAGTAGTCATCGGCCGAAGGCTGTGATGAAGATCTGGGTGATGAAGAAATCCGTGGCGATGATGATAATCGACGCAAAAACCACGGCCTGGGTGGTGGAGCGGCCGACGCCCTGCGTGCCGCCGCGGGTTGTCATGCCGAAGTAACAGCCGATGGTGGAGATGATGAAGCCGAAGGCAATTGGCTTCATGAGTCCTTCGAGAACGTCAGAGAAGACGAGTGACTGGTAGGCGGTGTGAAAGTACTGGGAGCCATTCTGGCCGAGCATTACGGAAGATACGAACGCGCCGCCGAGGATGCCAACGGCGTCAGAAACTATTGCCAGGAAGAAGAGCATGATGATGGTGGAGACGATGCGGGGCATGACGAGTTTTTTGAGGGGGTCAGTGCCGAGTGCGCGCATGGCGTCAATCTGCTCGGTGACGATCATGGAGCCGAGTTCGCTAGCCATACCGGAAGCATTGCGACCTGAAACCATCAGGCTGGTGAGTACCGGGCCGAGCTCCTTGATCATGGCCAGGCTGACGAGCTGGCCAGTGACAGCCGTTGCGCCGAACTGCGCAAGTGTAGATGCACTGTTGAGCGCGAGAACGCCACCGGTGAAGAAGCCGGTAAGGATGACGATGGGGAGGGATCCGATGCCGATGGAGTCGGCCTGCATAACAATGTCAGACCAATAGAATGGCCGGCGGAAGAGATTGACCAAAGCTCGTCCTGTGAGGAGCGCGTACTCCTGGACCGAGAGGACCCAACGTTTGGCGGCAGTGTCGAGAGAGGCTAGTGGCATGGTTCCAGTTTCTGCGTTTTAGATGCGGCAGAGTGGGTATCGATTGCCGCCGAGCCTTACTCGACGGCAATTTTATTCGCGGTTACGTTTGCGGATCTCGATATTGAGGCGCTTGATCTTTTGATTGAGGGTGGACAGCGGGATGCGGAACTGCTCGGCGGCTTCGGTCTGGTTCCAGTTGCAGC
>CAZWSD010000405.1:0-3463 GCA_964636535.1 uncultured Acidobacterium sp.
AACTGTCTCACCGACGACCTCTCGGCCATCTTCTACCCCGCCTCGCAAAACCTGGCCGTCGGCCAGGATTTCGCCATGCCCCTTGCCGATGTTGGCCGCACCGTCGCCGTTACCATGAAGGTCGAGGACCATGAGACCGTCCAGACTCCCCTCGGCACCTTCCAGACCATCCGCGTACAGCCCACTGCCGACGCCGGCGTCGTCAAGAATCGCGGCAATATCTGGATCTGGTACACCGACGATGCCCGCCACATACCCGTGCAGATGCGCGCCCGGCTCTTCTGGGGAACCATCACCTTCCGCCTCACATCCATCTCCAGCAAGTAGCGCGCTCCACCTACTGGATGCGGTACCGTTCTCGCATCACCCGCTGCAGCCGTGGCTTGTAGATGATTCGGTAGGCCAGCTCTTTCTCAGGAAACATGCTTAGCGCCACCCGCTCGGTCTCGGCTGCCATCTCGGCGGCTTCGTCCACCGTCAGCCCCGGCGTCTGCGCAATCACCGCCAGCACCATGTCCATCATCATATGGAAGCGGCGAATCTTCCGCCTTTCCTCCTCCTGCTCCTGCCGGGATTGCCCGGGTCGCGATTCGGAAGACTCCTCGGAACCAGGCCACTCGCGGTCTGAACCCATGCCGCATCGCTCCTTCTGTTCTGAAAGATGCTAGCTCCGATACGCTGAATCCGCACACAAAAATCCGCCCGCAAACACCCTTGGATCAGGCGCAAAAATCACTGATCCGCTTCGCCGGCCCGCAACACACCGCGCTTTCTCTGCTTAAAGTACCAGCTGGCGATCCGGCAGCGATTTCACATCATCGGACTCCGTGCCGGCATTCAATCCCCCAAACCGCCGCTCCCGACGCTGGTATTCCTCAATCGCCTCCAGCAGATGCACGCCCCGGTAATCCGGCCACAAACGGTCCGTCACCAGGATTTCCGTGTACGCGATCTGCCACAGTAGAAAATTCGAAATACGCATCTCGCCCGAGGTCCGGATCAGCAGGTCCGGATCCGGCATATACGCCGTGTATAGATTCCGGTCGATATCCGCCTCGGTGATATCCTCCGGGCGCTTCCTTCCCCCTGCCACCTCCGCTGCCACCCGCCGCATCGCGTCCACAATCTCGCTGCGTCCTCCATAGTTCAGCGCTATGGTCAGCGTGGTGCCGGTATTCTTGGCCGTAGACTCCTCGGCCCACTGCATCCGCTCGCAAACCTCTGAAGGCAGGTCCGTCGTGCGCCCGATGTAGCGAATGCGCACATTATTGTCGTTCATCCGCTGCACGTTGTTCGTCAGGTAGGTCCGCAGCAGCATCATCAGGAAATTCACCTCGGCCTTGGGCCGCTTCAGGTTGTTTTCCAGCGAAAATGCATACAGCGTCAGCCACGGCAGGCCAATCCGCGATGAGGTCTCCACGATGTACTGCACCGCTTCCGCCCCGTTCTTGTGTCCGATGAACCGCTTCAGGCCACGCTTCCCCGCCCATCGGCCGTTACCGTCCATAATGATGGCAACATGATGCGGCATCCGCTCGCCGTCCAGACGACGGTAGATCACCATCTCTTCGGGTGGCAATTCGTGAACTCGACTGGTATCCAGTGTCAAAGACGGTTTCCCATTCGAAAATGCGGGCAATCAAGGGAGAATCCCGCTCCCACCATGCTAAACCACTTCGACGCCACTTTTCCCCAACGCCGCTCACTCGTCATCTTCGTCATGAATCTCACGCTCCTGCGAAGCGTCAATCCGGTACCGCACCGCGCGCACTCGCAATACCAGAGGAGCTTTACCCCGGCCTCTCCATTTCAAAGCGGTCCCGGGTCCGCACGTACGCCGGTCCGCCCATGCGCCCGATCGCGCGCAGCTTGTACGGGTCGATCCGGCCGGCTTCCAGCAAATCCTCGCGCAGATGGAACAGCACCACCTCGCCCAACGCCAGATCTCCTCCACCCGGCAGCGGACTCACCTCGACCACCTGTCGCAGCCGGCATTCCATCGGGATCGGGCTCTCGGACACCCGTGGCGCCCGAACCAGCTCGCTCGCCAATGGGCTCAGACCAGACAAAACAAACTCATCCACCTCTGGACCCACCTCGGCAGACGTCCCATTCACTGGCCTGTGGCCTCCGGCCCCGCTACGGCCTCCCTACACCCCCACCGGAAACGGCTTCGGCGACGACTCCTCCAGGTTCACTCCGCCCCGCCGCCACCGCTCAAACCGGCCCTGGAAGATCGAAAGCAACCCCGTATACCAGTAACCCACCACAAACAAAAGCAAAAACGGCACCGTGAACAGATTCTGGTTCGTAATCGAGTACCAGATGCACAGCGCGAAATAGCCACCTATCAACAGCTCAAACAGCGGCAGAATGCCTAGCCGCTTGCGGTACTTTGAGGCCTTCGACCTCTCGCCCTTCGCCTGGACCCGATACTTCGGCGTCCGCTTGAACGAGGTCTGAATCCCAAGCAGCGCCTCAATCACCGCCTTTGAGTTCGTCACCGTCAGGCCAATCCCCAGCGACATCAGGAAAGGCAGATAAACCAGCGACTTATGCCAGCTCTTTGGAAATAGAATCCGCTGCGAAACCAGATAAAAAGATCCAATCGAGAAACTCGACGCCGCAAACAGCGGGAAATCGATAAACAGCATCTGAAACCATCCCTGGTAAAAGCGGATGATCATCGCCGGCATCAGCAGCACCGAAAGCAAAATCATCAGCGGATAGCTGATGTTCGCCGTCAGGTGGTACCAGGCCTCCAGCTTCTCCCGAAGGGAAAGCTTCGACTTCATCATCCTCGGCATCAGCTTGATCGAGGTCTGGATCAGCCCCTTGGCCCAGCGCGCCTGCTGCGTCTTGAACGCCGTCATCTCGATTGGCAGCTCCGCTGGGCATTCCACATCCTGTAGATACTTGAACTTCCACCCCGCCAGCTGCGCGCGGTAACTCAGGTCCGTATCCTCGGTCAGCGTGTCGTGCTGCCAGCCTCCGCCGTCATAAATGGCCTCGCGCCGCCACATCCCGGCTGTCCCGTTAAAGTTAAAGAACAGGCCGGACCGCGACCGGGCGCCGTGCTCCAGCACAAAGTGCCCATCCAGCAAAATCGCTTCCACCTGCGTCAGAAAGCTGTAGTCCCGGTTCAGATGCGACCACCGCGTCTGCACCATGCCGATCGCGGAATCGGAGAAATGGTGGATAACTCTCTCAATCCAGTCCGGCGGCGGCACAAAATCGGCGTCGAAAATCGCCACGAACTGCCCCTTCGCCACCTTCAGCCCCTCATCCAGCGCTCCCGCCTTGAATCCGTGCCGGTTCGTCCGGTGAATGTAGACAATCGGGTGTCCCGCCTCCTGGTATTTCTTCACCAGCTCCTGGGCTACCTGCCGCGTCTCGTCCGTCGAGTCGTCCAGTACCTGGATCTCCAGCTTCTCCTTCGGATAGCGGAGCTGGCAGCAGGCCT
>CAZWSD010000406.1:0-3463 GCA_964636535.1 uncultured Acidobacterium sp.
GGGGCAGAGCGGTCAAGCAGCTCCGACGGGTACGGTGTACTTCGTGGCGGGAATCCTGAATCTCAGCAGCACGGCGAGCTCCAATATTCAGGGGGCTGCCCTGTCTCAAGGCACGCTGACGGCTGGCAGCGGGGATACATCCACGCTGGATACAACGTTCAATAGCTCGAGCCTGATGCAGGGCGACAATTATCTGACGGTGTACTACGGAGGAGACAAGAACTATGCGCCGTCGTCGACGGTGCTGGATCTGTCGAATCCGCTGAGCGACTTCTCGCTGGTGGCGGAGATGCCGCTGGTGCCGATCACGAGTGCGAGCGGGACAGTGACGGACACGGTAAATCTGACGTCAGTGAATGGGTTCAGCGGGACGGTGGCGTTGACTTGTACGGCGCCGACGGGGCTGAGCTGCACGCTGGATAAGTCGTCGGTGTCGCTGACGAGTTCGACGGCGATCACGACTGGACCGATCAGCGAGTTGAATCAGCTGATGCTGTTCGGTTCGGGCGGCGGAGTGGCGCTGGGCGGACTGTTCTTTTTGGGGATTCCGGCACGGAAGCGGAAGTGGCGAACGATGCTGGGTCTGATGCTGGTGATCGCCGTACTGAGCTTTGGAGCATTTGGAGTGATTGGCTGCGGCGGCGGGGGCAGCACCGGCACAGGCGGCGGCGGGGGCACCGGCACCGGCACGACGGTGACCACGAGCAGCAGCGGCGGGACCAGCACGAGCAATGGGCCGAATGTGACGGTTCCGGTGACGGCGACGATCACGGGCGATGGCTCGATTGCGCCTGGCAGCTACCAGGTGGTGGTGACAGGCACGTCGAGCAGTACGTCGCAGGCGCATACCATCACGATCACGACCGTGGTGCAATAAGCAACTGTGGAAGTAACGAGAAGGGCCGCATCCCGAGGGTGCGGCCTTTTTGTTGCGGCAGGTAGAATCGGAACACGTTTGCAGATGGAGGGCTGAGCCGCGTGAAGAATCGCCGAGTAGTGTGGACGCTGGGATTGCTGGTTTGGATTTGGGGCGTCGCGCCGCTGATGGCGCGCGCGGCGGGGCAGAAGGCGGCAGGCGGCGCAGGGCTGGAGCGGTATGCAGGGCAGTACAGCTTTGTGAACGAGCCGGAGATTGTGTGGTCGGTGTTTGCGTCGGGCGATCATTTGACGATTGAGGGCCGTCGCATTCCGGCGACGGAGCTTAAGGCGGACAAGGCAGGCGGGTTTCGGTCCGCTGGTGGGCTCGAGCTGTCATTCAAGCAGGACGCGGGCGGCAAGGTGACAGCATTCATACTGGGGACGGGCAAGAACGCCGATATGGCGCGGAAGATCAGCGATCGTCCGGTGCAGAGCCAATTTCGGCCGTATTCGATGGAGAACGTAATGATCCCGATGCGGGACGGGGTGAAGCTGCACGCGGTGATTCTGCGGCCGACGGATATGAAGCGGCCGCTGCCGATACTGCTGAACCGGACTCCGTATGGAGTGGGCGAGGCAAGCTCGAATTACCTCAACGAGCGGTATCCGGCGCTGGCGCGGAGCGGTTACATTTTTGTGCTGGAGGATATTCGCGGGCGGTACCAGTCCCAAGGGAAGTTTGTGATGATGCGGCCGCAGGTGAAGCACGATGGTCCGAAGGACGTGGACGAGACGACGGATGCGTATGACACGGTGGCGTGGCTGGTGAAGCATGTTCCGGAGAACAACGGTCGAGTGGGCGTGTTTGGGATATCGTACGACGGATTTCTGGCGATGGAGGCGGGGATTGATCCGAACCCGGCGGTAAAGGCGATATCTCCGCAGGCACCGATGACGGATGTGTGGATGGGGGATGATTTTTTTCACAATGGGGCATTTCGTCAGAGTTACGGTTACGATTATGCGCTGGGGATGGAGACCGGAAAGACGGATAAGTTTGGGACGCTGAAGGAAGGCGCGTATCAGTATTTTCTGCAGGCTGGGTCGTTCGCGGGCGCGGTGAAGAAGTCCGGAGTGGGGATGCTGCCGACGTGGAAGGCATTTCTGAAGCATCCAGCGTACGACAGTTACTGGAGGAAGCGAGCGGTGCAGTATCACCTGAAGAGCCTGACGGTGCCGACGCTGGAGGTGGGTGGATGGTGGGACGAGGAAGACCTGTGGGGTCCGCAGGAGGAGTATTCGGTACTGGAGAAGTACAATGAGCCTTCGAGCAAGACGCATCGCGTGTACCTGGTGCTGGGGCCGTGGTACCACGGGCAGTGGGTGCAGACGACTCGCCACCTGGGCCGACTGGATTTTGGGTCCGCGACCGGTAGTTATTTCCGGAATCACATCGAGGCGCCGTTTTTTGCGTATTACCTGAAGGGGCAGCCCGGTTGGAATGTGCAGAATACAGTTACATTTCGGACGGGAACGGACAAGTGGGAGCACTACAGCCAGTGGCCGCCGAAGGGGACGCGGATGAAAGACCTGTACCTGGAAGCGAATGGCGGGCTGAGCTTTGCGGCGCCGGAGAATCCGAAGGCGTTCACGACATACGTGTCGAACCCAGCAGACCCGGTGCCGTACCGCAAGGGACCGATTACGGCGACCTATGCACCGGGCTCGCACTGGTATACGTGGCTGGCGCAGGATCAGCGGTTTCTGGGGCACAGGAGCGACATTGCGACGTTTGAGACGCCGCCGCTGAAGCACAGCCTGACGGTGACCGGAGATGTGTACGCGGACCTGTTTGCTTCGACCTCGGGGACGGACGGGGACTGGGTGGTGAAGCTGATCGATGTGTATCCGAACAAGCCGAACGCGGGGGCGCCGCCGGATGATCCGAACGAGGTGACGCACATGGCCGGGTACGAGCTGATGATTGTGGAGCAGATTTTCCGCGGGCGGTACTGGAAGAGCTTTGAGCACCCGGAGCCGATTCCAGCGGGGAAGGAAGAGGAATACAAGTTCAGCTTGCTGGGTACGGATCATGTGTTTTTGAAGGGGCACCGGATCATGGTGCAGGTGCAGAGCTCGTGGTTTCCGCTGTACGACCGGAATCCGCAGATGTTTGTGCCGAACATCATGAAGGCGAAGCCGAAGGATTACAAGAAGGCGACGATTCATGTGTATGCGGAGTCGCACCTGGAACTGCCGGTGATGCCGGGGAAGTGAGGGAAGGCAGGGTGGAGGGTTTGATGTGAAGCGATTGGACCTGCGGGAAGCGCATAAGGTTCAGGTGGAGTGAGCGATGCAGCGGAGGAATTTTCTGAAGCGGGGCGCGGCGGCGGGGGCGGCTGGCTGGATGGGGGCTGGAGGGTGGCTTCGCGGGGAGAGGCTGCAAGATGGCGGGTTGATCGCGCAGGAGATGGAGGCGCGGTCGAGCTTCAGGAGCGACGACAAGTCGCTGTCTGCGACGTGGAAGGCGGCGGTGGCGTTGCTGGCGGGGAACGTGATGCGGCTGGCGGCTTACTCGAAGCCGGTGTTGACCGAGGGGAGCGTG
>CAZWSD010000407.1:0-3460 GCA_964636535.1 uncultured Acidobacterium sp.
GGCTTCCTCGTCCGGGATCCTGAGGGGGCACATGGTGACGGGCTGCTTCGCGACCCCGGCAATCACATGGTAAGTGTCCTGATCGCAATTCGAACCCGGAAAGACGAGCACGCCAAACTTCATAGTATCTATAGGTTAACAGGTTCCGCGAGCGGCAATGGGCAAAACCGCTAACGATCGGCCCTGAGAATCTGCCGAAGAAATGGCTGCACGGCAACCGCGATGGTTTTTGGCGCGGCGCCGGCCAGGGGAGTGAACTGCTTGGGTGTGGCGGCGGACTTGTAGTCCTGCCTGGTTACGGTTTGTGCGACGGCAGATCTCCCGGGCCAAGAGAGAAACAGCTTAGGTGTTTTCAGGTGTGTCAGCTCTGGGTTGGGGTTGATGTGCTCCCTGGCGAGCAGGAATAGCGGCAGGAGTCGAGCTCTCGCATCCTGCTCGAAGATTTCGTGCGCGGTGGGCGAAATCTCTGCCAGAACAAGCCCTGCGACGGTATGCCGGGCGGCAAGATGCACGGCGAGGACGGCGCCCGCGCCCTGACCAACGAGAAGCACATGTGAAGGTCGGATGACCTTTTTGATTGTGAGGTATTTCCATGCAGCGACCGTATCGTTGTCGGCGAGCTGCTCAGTGGGGCGGACCTGTGCGCTGTTGCCGAAGCCCTGATAGTCAATCGCGAATACATTGATGCCGAGGTAGTGCAGCGCCTGGATTTGCGTGACGGTATTGGAGAGCGACCCGGACCTTCCGTGCAGAAAGAGGATCGTGTCCTGGCGGAGCGGGGCGTTCTTTGCCGCTGGAACCCACCAGCCATTAATCTGTGGCTGGCCCTCTGGATTTCTGTCAAACCATACGGATGTATACGGGAGGTTGGCGTTGGCCGGAGTGGCAGTAATCTTTCGCGCAGGATGGAAGATCAACATCGCCTGATTCTGGTAGAAGATGAGGCAGAGCACCAGGTATGCGCCCAACGCGCCGATGGTGACTGCGGTGGCCGCGGCTCCCAGCATCCAGCGAAGGCTAACAAGAGGTGGCGGCCCGTAAAGGCGGCTTCCGGTGCTGGCGCGGGATCGGCCGGTGGAGCGTGTGCTTTTGGCAGATTTTTTTGATGGCATGGTCTGGTGTTTGTCCCTATCCGAATGCCAGCTCGTCCGGTGATTCCAGCGGCGTGCCGCACACTCGGCAGATTATCGCAGCGCAATCACCGCAAACCAGCGGATCATCGACTGAGCGTCTGCAGATCGGGCACCACAACGATTCTTGCTTCGTCTGTGACTCAGTGAGGCTGTTTTGTGTCGCTTCTGCCATCCTGTCTTCGAGCGTAGCATGATAGAAGCTTGGCTTTATCTGGCTTTGAGGTCCGAGGGCCCCGGAGATTTGGATTGCATGTCACACTTTGTTCCCCTTTGTAGCGTGTCGGAGACCCCGCGGGACGGGGAGGTCTGCGAGATCACGGCGGGGGATAGGGTATTCTGTGTTGGGCGCGTCGCAGGAGAGTTATTCGTGATGGACAACGTTTGCCCGCACCGCGGTGGTCCCCTCGGGCAGGGTGTCATTGAGAAGGGTCACGTTGTGTGCCCGTGGCATGCATGGGCTTTTGACGGAAAAAGCGGTTGCGCCTCACACAATCCGCAGGCTTGTGTTCGCGTTTATGCGATACGTATCGAGGGCGGTATCGTGCAGATCGAGCTCGACTAGGTGTGCTCTGGGACGAGGCCACAAGTGGGCGTTCAAGTTCCATTGCCTTGCGAAAATGTCCGGGCGGCGTATGCTTGCTCGTGGAACTGAGGAGTTCATTTCCGCGTAGTTGCAGGTGATTCTGACTCACCTGGGGGCTAAGTCATGCGCTGGTTGTACCATTACCTCTTTCCGGCACTGTGGATCACGTTCATGATTTATTGGCGAATTGCCTCTGCGGGCACCAAATCTACACGAAGGGTCGAGGCGGTCTGGATGCGAGCGGTGCGAGTGGTTCTATTCGCGATTGCCATTTTCATTCTGATGATTGGACCATTGCCGATTGCGTGGCTTTATCGGCCCCTGTATCCATATCACTTGATTTACTACTGGGGAGGTGCGCTCGTCGCGGTCGCAGGGCTGCTGTTTGCTGTCTGGGCACGTGCTCATCTGGGAGGTAATTGGAGCCGCTCGGTAACCCTGAAGGAAGACCACGAGCTTATTACCAGCGGCCCCTACAGATGGGTCCGCCATCCTATCTATACGGGAATATTGACCGGTTTTGTGGGAACAATGATCGCTCTTGGACAGGTGCGCGGGGTCGTCGCATTTCTGTTGGTTGCGATTGCTTTGTGCTTGAAATGGCGCCTAGAAGAAAAGTGGATGCGAGAAGAGTTTGGCGAGAGTTATGTTGACTACTCCCGCCGCGTTCCGGCGGTGATTCCGTGGCGGCTGTAGCGGCGGCCGGCTAAGCGGCATGGATGGGGGGACGTGTCTGGCAGAAAAACGCCCTGCTCGTGAGGAGCAGGGCGTTGTCTATGGGGCGAAGCCGGGTTTGTAAGAACGGCCGAGGCGCCGGAGCGCTGGAGAGCGCTGGCGCCTTGGCTGGCTAGTACATGCCTTCCATACCACCGTGGCCGGGAGCCGCGGGAGCAGCCTTGGGTTCGGGAATCTCCGAAACCATCGCTTCGGTGGTGAGCATGAGGCCTGCAATCGAAGCCGCATTCTGCAGCGCCGTGCGGGTGACCTTAGTGGGGTCAATGACACCAGCCTTAACGAGATCCTCATAGGTTCCCGTTCCGGCGTTATACCCAAAGTTGGTGTTCTTGTGCTCGTGGATTTTCCCGACGACCACGGCGCCTTCCTCACCGGCATTGCCGACGATCTGGCGGAGGGGCTCTTCGATGGCGCGGCGGATGATCTGGGCGCCGATCTTCTCGTCGCCTTCGAGTTTCTGAGTGAGCTCTTGAACAACGGGGGTACAGCGAACCAGGGCAACACCGCCGCCCGGAACGATACCTTCCTCGACGGCCGCGCGAGTTGCATGCATCGCATCCTCCACGCGAGCCTTCTTCTCCTTCATTTCGGTTTCAGTGGCAGCCCCGACCTTGATGACCGCTACTCCGCCGACGAGCTTCGCGAGCCGTTCCTGCAGTTTCTCGCGGTCGTAGTCAGAAGTGGTTTTCTCCACCTGGTTGCGGATTTCCTTCACACGGCCCTCGATGGCTTTGGCTTCTCCGCGGCCTTCGACGATGGTGGTGTTGTCCTTGTCGATGGTGACGCGCTTGGCGCGGCCCAGGTCTTCGAGCTTGATGTTCTCAAGCTTGAGACCGAGGTCCTCGGTGATGGCGGTTCCACCGGTGAGGATCGCGATGTCGCCCAGCATGGCCTTGCGGCGATCGCCAAAGCCTGGAGCCTTGACCGCGGCTACGTTCAGCGTGCCGCGCAGCTTGTTCACGACCAGCGTGGCGAGCGCTTCGCCATCCACATCTTCCGCGATGATCAC
>CAZWSD010000408.1:0-3452 GCA_964636535.1 uncultured Acidobacterium sp.
CTGAACCAAGGTTCGATCATACCGCCTTTCGGGTGTACGAATCCTCTCGATGATGAATGAGGTTCAGGTCTTCCCGATCGGTCGCGTGGAAGGTCAGCGGGATGCAACCCGAAGCGTGTGAATCTGCGCGAAAAGGGCCACCGCTCCTGAGCAGGCAAGGAATCTTGCGTGCAGAAAAAAGCAGGGATCATGACTGGATCCCTGCTCGTTTCACGTTTGCCTTGGGGGCGCCTTAGTGGGATTCCCTCACCGTCATGACGGCCAGTCCCATCGGCGGAACCGTCACGGTCAACTGCCCGTCATGCACGTCCACCACCTGCGGCGGACCAACCTTCGAGGCCTTTTTCAGTTCACGAATCTGCTTCAGCGTGGGGTACTTTGGACTGCCCATCTTCTTCCAGGCCGCCAGCGTGTCACCGTGCTGTGCGTCTACGCGGTGAATCCGCGCCACAGCGTTCTCCCCCAGCTTCTGCAGTTCAAAGCGGATGGTCTTGTCCGGTCCCGTCTTTCCCGGCGCCACCATGTTCCATGCGGCAAGCACCATCGTGCCGTCGGCGCGGCGGGTAACCAGCGCGTCGTCCGCCTTGGTCGGCAATAAGGTGTAGCCGAGTTTATGAAGCAGCGCGAAGGCATCGTAGGCAGGCTTGGGGATCCCATTCTCCGCCAGCAGCCCAAAGCCGCCGTAAAAGGGCGTCTTCTTCACACCTTGCTCTTCAAACACATCGGAGAACGCCCAGTACGACATCATTTGCACCTTGCCGTTGCATTGCCGAATCGTGTTCGCCAGCCACGGCCCCATATAGATCGAGTCGGTAATGTCCTGGTGATTCGCATAGCTGGCGTTGAATTCGCTCCAGATCAGCGGAATATGCGGCCGCGCGGAGTGAAGAATCTCTTCGTGGACCTTGTTCACCGCGTAGCACACCATCTGTTGAGGCGGAATCTTGCGGTTGTCATGGAAGACGTTCTCGGCCGAGTCGTCGCCGTAGACATGGGTGGACACGAAATCGAGCGGCACATGATGCTTGGTGGCATGGGCGATCATAGCCCCCACCCAGGCCGCCTGCGCCGTCGCCGGACCGCCGACACGCAGCCGCGGGCTCACCGCCTTCAGCGCGCGCGCGGTGTTGTCATATAACTTGAAGTAGCTCGCCTGCTTCGGCGTACCAGCCCAGAAGCCGATATTCGGCTCGTTCCACACCTCGAAGTACCAGGTGGATACTTCGTTGATCCCGTAGCGCTTGATAAGGTGGCGGGCAAACGCTTCAATCAGGGCGTCCCACTTGGCATAACTGGACGGCGGAGAGATGTTCGGGTGATACCAGAAGCTCTGATAAATCGGCTTTGCCGCCAGCGCATTCGGCATAAAGCTGATTTCTACATACGGTTTGATCCCGTGCGCCAGCAGCGCATCGTAGATATGGTCCACATAAGTCCAGTTATATTCCGACTTACCGTTCTTCCCTACGCTGTACACCCCATTGTCATCATCCAGAATGCCGTGGAACCGCACATACTGAAAGTTTGTGACCTTCTTTACCTTGGTCAGGTCTTTCTGGTACTGCGCCCGCATCACCAGATTCGCCCGGCCGGAACCGAACATATCCTCCCAGAAATGCGGAAACGGCTGGCCCTGGGCGGCTGTATCGACGGTGATCGTCTGCATCGGGGCGCCGGCCGCCATCTTTGCAGCGCTCGCCGGTTGTTGCGCCGCCGCACTGAGCGTGCAACCGGCCAGCAATGCGGCAGAAAGTAAGAGTGGTGGGAGCCGGAACATAGTCTTCTCCAGAGGATGGCCTGTAAATCAATAAAATGTTTTCCGGACAAGATAACCGCTCGATATAGGCGGTGTCCTGATCCGTCGTATTCCTAGTTCTTGTCTATCTTCGGGAATTCGGAGTGGGGTGCATCCATTAGAAGCACCCCACTCCATCGATCGCGGTTAGAAGCTGAACCGAGCCTGCAACTGCACGGTCCGGCTGCCCAGGGCGCCGCCAACGGTGCCGAAGTTTGGATTCGGATTGACTACCCCGGTCGGACTGACCGACCCGAGGTAGCTGTTGACGCTCCCAAGGTTGACTACGTTCAGCAGGTTGTAGGCATAAGCGCTAATGCTCAGTTTCGCGTCGTTGCCCAGCAACGGCATATTTGGCATACCAAACGCCTTGCTGAGTGAACCATCCAGGTCGTTGTAGCCCGGACCAGTCAGGCTGTTCCGATCCATGCCCGGCTTAGGCAGCGCCCCGAAGGCCGGGAAGGCCGGACCGGGCGTGTACGTCGGGGCAACGAAGTATTTTGCGCCATCGGTCCCGAAGACAGGATTGGTTGCCTGCTCATAGTCATGGATGGAGCTCTTCCCATAACCGCCGAGGTTGGCCATGGGGCGAAGATTTCCATAACCTGCGCTGTTGTAGTAGAGGCTTCCATCGGTGCTGTAGTTCGGCGACCACGGGAATCCGCTGTGAACGTTCCAGATTCCGGTGACCGTCCATCCGCCCGCAACCTTCTCCAGCCAGCTGTGCTGGGGGAAGAACTGCGGCTGCCACATGCCGAACACCTTGAAGTCGTTCGTAACGTTGTAATCCGAACGCCCGTAGGCCGCGTGAGGATCAAACGGATAGTAATCCTCTTCATACGGTCCCGACCCTTCGTCCATGGTCTTTGCCCACGTATACTGTCCTTCCAGCTGGAAGCCATGGGCAAAGTTGTGGGTGAGGGTCGCAATCATGCCGTTGTAATTGCTCGTGGCGCGGTTGTCATAGTAATCGAGGAAGTTAATGCTCGGATTGAGGGCATAGCCCAGCGCTCCGGCTACTACGTTGTAGTTGTACTGGGTAATCAGATTGCGCGATGCGGTGCCCTGGTATCCGAGATGGGCCACCATGTTATAAGGCAGTTGATACTCGAACCCAAGGGAATAGTGATAAGTCGTGATGGTCTTCACGTTCCTCGGGAAGCCGGTGGCAAAGATGGAGCCGGTCAGCGGCAGATTGTTGCTGCCGAAGGTTGCCGTGGCCGCCGGGTTGGGCGGGTAGCCAAAGACCGAATGTATATTCGTGGCGGTTTGATACAGAATGCCCGTGCCGGCGCAATTCTGATTGGCGGTGGTATACGGATAGTTGCAGCTGAAGTTTGGCTGCACCGCATTCGGCGGATTGCCATACCCATTGGCCGTAATGGCAATTTCGTTCTGGTTGTAGTTGATGCCGAAGCCGCCGCGGATGACCAGTTTGCTCTCCAGCATCTTCGGCTGCCAGGCAAAGCCAATCTGGGGGCCAAAGTTCGTCTTGGGCGGATTGTACAAATTGCCGCCTACTTGAATGTGGATTCCGTCCATCGGGTTTGAACCGGTCCCGAAGCGGAGCACATCCAGGTTGTTCTCCTTCGAGTGGAAGGAGCCGAAATACGACCAGCGAATGCCGGCGTTGATGGTCAGGTTCGGCAGCACCTTC
>CAZWSD010000409.1:0-3448 GCA_964636535.1 uncultured Acidobacterium sp.
TGGAAGGGGTGATTCATCTGCACGATTTGTGGGAGACGGAGCTGATATAAGTGCGGGCCGGTGAGAGCCGGGGGGGGTGGATCGAGGAGAGGGAATGGTGGTGGCGCTGAAGGGCCATTGGAAGAGCATGGGGGCGATGCAGGAGCCGGCGCAGGCGTAGGGTGATGCGGGTTACCGGAGTGCGCCGAGTGGATCGGCGGCGCTGTTCGGCCAGGCAGAGGTGGGGATGAAGTTCTTCGGAGATTCAGGAGGAAATGTATTGACATGCTCTATGAAATAGAGCACTCTGTCTACGTGGTCCTCTAGAGTATAGAGTTCTCCACGAAGTGAAGTTATTCGGTGCGAGAGGGGAAGGGTTCCATGGAGAGGAAGCAGCGGTGGATGTGGATGTTTTTGGCGTTGGCGCCGGTGGCTTTGCCGGTGGCGATGGTGGCGCAGCAGCCGAATGCAGTGATGGTGAGCGCGGAGCGGGGGGCGATGCAGAAGCTGGCATTTCTTACGGGGAGGTGGTCCGGGCCGGTGACGATCTATCGGGGTTCCGGCAAGGCGTTGCAGATGACGCAGCAGGAGAATGTGCAGTACAAGGTCGGCGGGCTGGTGATGCTGATCGAGGGCAGGAGCACGGATGGGAGCGGGCGGGTGCGATTCGACGCGCTGGCGACGATAGCTTACGATCCGGCGAGGCATGAGTATCGGATTCGGGCGTACAGCGGGGGGCGTTATCTGGATACGCGGCTGACGGTGGAGGCGAGGGGTTTCCGGTGGGGATTCCGGGAGGGTCCGGCGCAGGTAGTGAACAGCATGCACCTGACCGGGCAGGGCGAGTGGCTGGAGAGGACGCAGGCAACGGTGGGATCGAATGCGCCGCAGCGGAGCATGCAGATGGTGCTGCGGCATAACCAGTAACGGAAAAGCACAAAGGAGACGAGGAGGATTGCGATGACGGAGTTCAAGGGATCGGATGAGGTACGGGAGCGGCTCGATTTGATTGAGTCGATGGTGTTGGAGGGGCGGCGGAGCACGGAGCGGTGGGGATGGGTT
The DNA here is from genome assembly GCA_964636535.1 of uncultured Acidobacterium sp. GTDB lineage: Bacteria > Acidobacteriota > Terriglobia > Terriglobales > Acidobacteriaceae > Acidobacterium. The sequence goes on from CAZWSD010000409.1 coordinate 1,042, forward strand.
TTTGTGCTGTGGGGCGTGGCGTACTATGTGGCGATTGCGTGGACGGCGCTGGGCAGGTTTGAGTGGGCGTGGCCGATTACGATGCTGGCGGCGTTGGTGGTATCGGCCGCGATTCGTCTCAGCCGGAGCGGGGGTTATTCGAGGACGGCGGCATCGCGGTCGATTGGATTGATCTGGGCTGCGTTTGGCGTATCGGTATTTCTGCTGTTGCTGGCGCTGGGCATGAGCCAGCGGTTGACGGATGCGCATGTGGCGTTTGCGATTGTGGCGGCGATGCTGGGGATGGCGAACGGGGCGTCGGCGATGATTTTGCGGTGGAGACTGCAGATGGCGTGCGCGGTGGTGTGGTGGGCGGCGGCGGTACTGAGCTGCTATGAGAAGAAGCTGGTGCTGGAGACGCCGGTGGCTTTCCTGGTGGCGGTGTTCCTGTGCCAGATTGTGTTTGGGGTGTACTGCATGATGCGGGATGGGCGGGTTGCTACGGCGCGGGGGCAGAGCCATGCCTGAGCTGCCGGAACTGAATCCGATTGTGCATGGGCGGTTGCGGCTGACGCTGCTCTCGCTGCTGAGCGGAGTGGAGGAGGCGGAGTTTGCGTGGCTCAAGGGGAAGACGCAGTCGACGGACGGGAATCTTGGGGCGCAACTGGGGCAACTGGAAAAGGCCGGGTACGTGACGGCGGAGAAGAAGTTCGTGATGCGGAAGCCGCAGACGGTGTACCGGATGACGAACGCGGGGCGTGAGGCGCTGGCCGAGTATGTGCGATCGCTGCGGGGGCTGCTGGGGTCGTCGGGTGGGGTGGGTCTTCCGCTGGAGCCGGACGGTGGCTGAGAGGGGGTGGGTCAGGCGCGGGTGGTCTGTGGGGATGGGTGCAGATGGTCTGCTGGTGGGCGGGTGGTGAAGAGCAGGACGAGGAGGGCTACGTATGCGAAGGAGTCGGCGGTGATTTCGGCGCTGTGGGTGACGCGCAGGACCATGGGGAAGAAGATGGCCTGGGCGAGGCCGAAGAGCCCGATGAGGCAGGCCTGGGCGATGCCGAGAGCGAGCAGGAGTGAGCGGCGGGAGCGGGTCCAGAGGGCGAGGAGCGGGAGGGATGCGGCGAGGATCATGGGGCTGCGCAAGAGCTGGGTCTGGAGGATGACGGGAATGGGGGGAATTCTGAGCCCGGCGACGCCGGCCTTGTAGTAAGGGGTGACGATGGGCGCGATGCATGCTCCGAAGAAGAAGTAGATGAGGGGAAAGGCGATCCAGGCGAGGGCGAGGCGCCAGGTCCATGCGGGGAGGGTGAGGCGGGGCAGTCCGGCGGGTTGGAGCATGGAGCGGAAGCAGGCGGCTACGGCGATCGCGGTGAGGAGCGAGGGGAGGAGGTAATCCAAGAGGGCGACCCAGAGCGGGGTGGTGATGATGTTGCTGAATCTGTAGGCCTCGATGGTATTCATGGCGAAGACGACGTAGAGGAGCAGGAAGATGGCGCCGGAGCGGGGGGCGAATCCTTTGCCGAGGCCGGAGGCGATGGCGGCGAGGCCTGCGACGAGGATGGGGCTGGCCAGGGCCATGGCGAGAAAGAGGTGTTGGGGGCTGGTTCCCTGGGGGGCGCGCATGGGGGGCAGGCCGAGCGCGTTGCTGAGGATGCCGCCGAGGATGCTGCCGAGGACGAATATGGCCGAACAGAGGAGAATTTTGCCGATGAGCATGACCGATTTCATGGAGCCGCCTCGGTGTGATTGTGCGCGGCTGCGGGGCAAATTGCCAGCGGATTTGGTCTAATGCAATGATTTCAGGGGAAAACCGGGGGGATGGGGAAGGCGAGCCGGGTTGGTAAACGAGAAATTTTTCGAGAGGCGAAGAATTAATTTGAAAATGTGGTGGAAGAATGCCAAACCTGTTGTACACTTTTCTTACACCACCCACCCCAAAAGCGGTTGAGCCCGGATCCCCCGGGCTCCTGCTTTTTGTGCCGTAAATTTTTCGAGCGAATATGAGTTGATGCCATGCGGCGCTATGCGCGCGCGGGGGCGGAGCAAAGATGTGATCTATTGCCAGCCGCCGCCGAGTGCGTTGTAGAGCTGCACGAAGGAGATGGCTTCCTGTTCGCGGGCGACGGCGAGATTCAATTCGGCGTTGTAGTAGGTGGTTTCATTGGTGAGGACATTGAGGTAGCTGGCGGCGCCGGCTCTATAGCTGAGTTCGGCGAGGCGGGTGCCATCCTTGGCGGCGACGGCGACTTTGGCTTCCTGGAAGCTGTATTCGCGATAGCGGCGCAGGGCGATGAGTGAGTCGGAGACGCTGGCGAAGGCCTGCTGGATGGTTTGCTGATAGCTGAGGACGGCTGCCTGTTTTTGAGCCTTGGTGAGGCGGATATTGTTGCGGAGTGCGCCGGCGTCGAAGATGGTCTGGGCGAGTGCGCCG
>CAZWSD010000410.1:0-3431 GCA_964636535.1 uncultured Acidobacterium sp.
CGTGTTCAGCATAATCTCCTGCCCATCGTGCAGCGCCTCGTTCACGTGCTTCAGAAGAATCATCTTTCGGTACCACACCAGGAGCGAATTCGGGTCCTTCATCTCCGTGGCCACATTCACCGTCTTGTAATTCGGAGGGATCGGCAGCCAGGTCTTTACCCCGCCCTTGGAAAATCCCGCATTTGGCCCGCTGTCCCACTGCATCGGCGTCCGCTCGCCATCGCGCCCCTTGTCCTTCGGCCACCCACGAATCCCCACCGGGTCACGCACCTCTGACTTCATCGTTGGCACTGTCGTGACCATCCCGATCTCATCCCCGTAATACAGCAGCGCCGTACCTCGTGAGGCCAGTAAAACAGTAGCCAGCAAGCGCGCAATATTCTGGCGTCCCGCCGGATTCTTCACACCCTCCGCGTCCGCATACCGCTCCCAGCGGGTATTGTCATGGTTGTCAAAAACAAACAACGGCTCGTCGCCATGCAGCTCCGTCTCCGCCTCGTTAATCCGCGACCGAAACTCCGCCACATCCAGCTTGTCAATGAATCCTACCTGCATATCCATCGGCAGTTGCAGCTCATCGTTGTGCAGGCCATACATCTTGCGCAGCTCATCGATTGAGCCCAAGTACGTCTCGCCAATCAGCAGAATATGCCGGTGATAGCTGTCCGCTACCTGTCGCAACTCCCGCAACACTCCATGCACCTGCGGCAAATTGTTTGTCAGCGAGTCGTTCAGCTCCACCTGTCCAAAAGCATTGATGATCGGCTTGCCATCCTTGTACACCAGCGGCCTCTCATTCCTCAGCTGCGGATCCTCGAACAGAGTCGTGACCGCATCCAGCCGGAAACCCGCCACCCCGCGCCGGATCCAGAACCGCTCCACCTTGTACATCGCATGCCGCACCTCTGGGTTGGTCCAGTTCAGGTCCGGCTGCTGAATGTAAAACTTGTGGTAGTAAAATTGCCCCGTCTTCTGGTCGTACTGCCACGCTGACCCGCCAAATACTGACTGCCAGTTATTCGGCGGCCGCAGCTTGCCACCCGGCCCCCGGTGCCCATCGCGCCACACATACCAGTCCCGCTTCGGATTCGTTCGCGAGCTCTCAGATTCAAGAAACCACGGATGTTGATTCGACGTGTGGTTCAGAACCAGATCCATCAGCACGCCGATATGCTGCCGCTTCGCCGCGCTCACCAGTCGGTGGAAGTCTCCCAGCGTCCCATACTGCGGGTCAATGTCGTAGTAGTTCGATATGTCGTAGCCAAAATCCACCTGCGGCGAGGGATAAATCGGCGTCAGCCAGATTGCGTTCACGCCCAGCCAGCGCAGGTACCCCAACCTAGAACGGATTCCATTCAAATCCCCAACACCATCGCCGTTCGAATCCTGAAAGCTCCGCGGATAAACCTCATAGATCACCGCGTTCTTCCACCACGGCTCCGCACCCACCTCATCTGCCGCGCTATGGTTCCTGGCATTCTGTTGTTTGAGTGGAGCCCGGCCTCTACTTGAAGGTTTCATGGCCCACATGGCAGGCGTTGCCATGCACACGGCTGCCAGAACGCAGACCACCCTGCGCAATCTTCTCTTCATCTGTCACTCCCAAATCAAATCACTACTGCGTGTCCGCTCTTTACCCGCGGCTCTTCGCACAAAACGGTATCACACCGTACGCCGCGCGCGGCAGTGATTGATTTACAACAGAACGAGAACCGGCTCGTCAATCGGCCGGCGCAGCTCTCGACTCCCCCAGACCGCTCAATCAGTTCATGGCCAGACCAAAGCAATAACGTCACCCTGCAATTAACCGCGTGAACGCAACTGCTCCCGTAGCTTCCGGTTGATCTCGGTGGCCTGCTTGACGCCGTTCTCCAGCATCATGTGCCATTGCCGGGCATTGGCATCCAGTTCCACCGTGCCCAGCAAGAAGCTGGTTTGGATCACGACCTCCAGCGCATTGCTCAGGTCGTGAGCCAATCGCCGAATCTCCATCACTTGGTCGGGGGCAAGGGTCGGTTGTTCAGTCTCATGCATGCAATGTTCGCTTTGGATTTTCCTGGCAATCCTGCTCAAACTGTTTCGGATGCGCCTGACATCCGCCGGGTTTGACACAAGTCCTGCCCTTTGTAACACTAATTTCACTGCCCGTCCGGCTGTCCAGCCAGGACCGACGATCAGCAGTGCCGAAGTGGCGGAATTGGCAGACGCGCATGGTTCAGGTCCATGTACTCGCAAGGGTGTGGGGGTTCGAGTCCCTTCTTCGGCACCAAATCAATGAGAGCCATCAACCTACAGACATTCCCTGTTGTGCCGCTATTTCCGACCTCTGAGCGGGCAACGACGATTGGGCATCGCTGACCTTTCCACCCAGGGTGGCCGCCTCCTCAAATTTAATCCTGCCGTGAATTACTGACATCCCGCCGATGGAACCTTCCCTTGCCGAGTTGCTTCCAATCCGCCTGCGACAAAACAGCCTCCGGATTTCGGCCATCGACCCACCACTCTCCAGTCTTCGAGTCTGGCGCCGACGTGTCGGTGTGGTTTGCAGAGCCGTGAACTGCACGGTATCATTCAGTTAGTGTCAAGCCATCTCAAGCCCCCCTCACAGCAACAGCTCTGCCGTTTTTTTTGAATCATGCCCGTTTGCGCCGCCATACATCCCACCGGACGCGGACGTGGTTTACATTCGCGCAAGCCTGAAAGACTTCCGGAGAAGTCATGCGTCGAAAACATGAAGCGGATACCCCCCTTGCCTACCCGGTAACCCGCCGCCGCTTTGTGCAGGGAATCTCGGCCGGCGCCGCGTTGGCCGCCGTCGATCTTCATGGTCTGCCCGCTTTTGCCCAAGTCGCTCCGAACATGCCAAAAACGCTGGCCGGCAACCGCTTTGATCTGGCCATCCACTACATGCCCGTCAACTTTACTGGCAGGCGAGCCACCGCCATGGCCGTGAATGGCTCCGTTCCCGGCCCAATCCTCAGGTGGCGAGAAGGCGATCACGTCTCCATTTACGTAACCAATCACCTCAAAGTACCCACTTCGATTCACTGGCATTCTTTGCGCCTTCCGAACGACATGGACGGAGTTCCGGGATTGACCTTTGCTGGCATTGCTCCCGGCGAGACGTTTCATTATCACTTCCCGGTCAAGCAGAACGGAACAGCCTGGTATCACAGCCACACACGTTTCCAGGAGCAGAACGCCATCCTCGGCCCGCTCATCATCGAGCCCAATCCGCGTGGAGCGGATCCGATTCAATCGGACCGCGAACATGTAATCTTTCTCTCCGACTGGACAGACGCAAACCCTGAGACCGTCTTCAGCAACCTCAAGGAAGAAAGCGACTACTACAACTACCACAAGCACACCGTGCCGGGATTCCTGCACGCCATTCTTCGCAGCGGGCTCAGGAGAACCCTCGAAGACCGCCT
>CAZWSD010000411.1:0-3409 GCA_964636535.1 uncultured Acidobacterium sp.
CACAACCCAAAACACTACTGGTTGGGGTCGGTGGCGTCAAGTAAATAGCTAGATTGCCGAATATGGTTTCACCAGCACGGAGTCGTCCTCAGAAGATCCAGAGCGACTCCGCCGAACGAGTCGCTTCCAGAGGGATTCAACAAGTTCGGAGGAAATAGGCTCCAAGGCCGTCATCAATAGGTGGAAATGGAACGGAACGGCCGAACCGGTTTTGCTGCGGCTCTCCTTTCCGGCCAGAAAACCGATGCGTCCCTTTGTGGCGCATTCAAGCTGGTCGAGGAAGGTAGCAAGCTTGCGATCGGCAGTTTCGTCCTTGACGTTCCAGGGGAATGTCAAGGTCACAAATAACTGCCATTGGATCGGGCGAACCCATTCCGCAAGCGCATTTACGACCACTTTATCCCTCGCAGCGATTGAGTTATACCATAGGCTATCAAACCATTTACGGTGCATTGTCATCAGCAAGTCCATCCGTTTCGTCTGTTGATCTTCTGCGTGTCGTGGATACACTATGTCCTACGGCACAACCGGTGAGGAAAAGGCTCTCCGCACTTCCCCCAGTCAGGCAGGATTGCGTGAAAGCCGTTTCCTGCGAGCATGATCAAATCATGCAGCAAGGGAGCTCTGAGCCAAAGACACAAGCCGAGAAAAGTCGATTTTAATGACGATTTTCTCTGTCAGGAGAGCAACGGTACGCAGACCGATTTCGCGTCGTCGATTTGTGGCAGTTGTTCGAGTCTTGGATTTTTGGGTGAGATCAATGATGACGCGTTGTGCTCGTCATGGTTGGGATAGATATTTTATGCGATATAACCCAAGCAGCATATAACGTACGTGTTATCAGTAGAATAATCGCATCAGAGAGAAAGCGGTAAGCGAACGATGTTCGATACATCTAGTGCAAAACGTGCCGGAAAGAAAGGAGGGAGCACCAGAAGTTCCAAAAAGCAGGAAGCTGCCCGCGTAAACGGGAAAAGCGGAGGTCGGCCTCCGTCTCAAAACTTGGCGCAACGCCTATTAGCGCGGCCCGTGCTGCCAGAACAGCAGCACGATCTCGAACTCGCGTGGAATCATCTACGCCCCGGTGAAAGGCAACTGCTGCTTGAACACTTTCAGGCTTCGGTCAGATTTGGGGATCCACTTCAGACGACAACATGGAAATCGAGATCAAAGCGGATCCCAAAAGAAGTTCGCTTCGTCATCAAGCAGTTTAGGTTGCTGGCAAATCATTATTTGAAACCCGTTCATGTCCCAAAACCCTATCTTTTTGAATGGCGGGAGAAGTCGGTCGCCGCTCAGGAAGCATGGCTGATCGGACATCGCGAGTCAAGTGTACCGTGTCCGCCACGAAGAGTGCGGATGAACATCAGGAACTTGCCATACTTCTCTCTTTTCGAAGTTCAGGCGGAACGCGGAGCGACTCTGACTGTTGAAGGGATTCTGGAACGGGGTGGTGGCGAATGGACGGAAGCTCGAGCTAAAACGGCAATCGCATGGTTAAAATATGCGGCGGAGCACCCAAGCCCTGATGTGGTCTCACGGAAACCTACCGACTCCAAGGACTGAGCCGATCACTTAAAGGCTCTATAGCAGTAATTTGTGGGTGAAGCTGTCGGTGCTGCGACGGCGAGGCATGAATCTGATTTTCTCAGCAAGAAGAAATAGCTGATTCCGGCCGCTTCGTCTAGTCTGCTTTTTGTAAAGAAAGAGACAGACGAAACAGGAGAGATCGGCGATTCAGCTTCAGGTTAAGACCATCTTGAATCGGATACAAGCCTTTGTCGGTTTTGTTTATCAGGACGTGCGCCTGGGCATCGGTCCTGGCAACCGGGAGCAGATCGAGATCGGGGTGGCGGCACATAAGGGCATCCGCGCCCGCTGCTCTGGCTGCCAGAAGCCAGCGCCCGGCTATGACCGCTTGCCGCTGCGACGCTGCCGGGCTCTCTCCGGCGGTTGAGATGGCGATCTGCTTGAGACCCTGAAACTTCATGCTGACGTGAAACCAGTCCCGCACATGCTCAGTCTGCGGCGCCAGTTGGCGATGGAGCGTTCGTAGACCTATTCCAGGCTGCTGCCGCCGCTCGACCGCCCCATAACTTTGTCTGCCATCTTTGTTCCGCTTTGCGCTTGGAGTAAGATTTCCTTCAATGGGCACAGGAATGCCAGTTCCAAGGGATTGCGCCCCGTTTAGCACGCCGGAGAGTAGGGCAATTCAAAGATGGGATCCAGAACGTCCAAACCCGTTTCCCCCGCGGAGGAAAATCCCGGCAAAATAGCGGACGCTCAGAATGCTTTTTTCCCAATCGTGGCCGTCGGAGCGTCCGCTGGCGGACTGGAAGCCTATACGGAATTTTTTCACGCCTTGCCGGTGGACACCGGAATGGCGTTCGTACTGGTGCAACACCTCGATCCAAGCCATCACAGCCTGCTGGCGGAAATCCTTTCCAAAGCAACCAGGATGCCAGTCGACGAGGTCAAGTCGGGGACCAGGATCAGGCCCAATCGCGTCTATGTGATCCCTCCCGACGCTTTCATGGCGATCGAGGAATGCGCCTTCGTCCTTACGCCGCGAAGCAAAGAACCGGGCCAACATTTGTCGGTCAACTTCTTTATGCGCTCTCTGGCGGCGGAGCGCAAGAGCGTCGCAATTGGAGTCGTGCTTTCAGGCACCGGGGCCGATGGCACCTTATCGTATCCTGCCCCGTCTCCATCTTCTTGCGCCACCCATCGGATACTTTGAGCCAAGTCTACGCGATTCGCTTCCGCAAGCCGTCTCCGTTCCACCTCGACTACAAAAGCCTCGCCAGCGCTGCCTAATGAACGGTTGCGTGCGTCGCGCGCGACGGGGTCGAATTTTCGCACGAGCCTTTGGAGTCGTTCGGGAAGAGGCAGATCGCCGGTTGCGGGAGGGGGTGGATCTACAAAAACGGCCGACAAAAGAGGCGCCACGGAAGGCGAAGTATGAGCCAATTCAAAAATGCTCGGATGCTGCGTAAGATGACGGTCAATTGCGTCAAAGATGGAGTTCTGGTAGTTGGATTTTGGAATGTAGCCAGAAATCCAAGGGAGTCCCAGTTCATTCAAAACAGCGGAGATGTTTTGATGCTTGAACTCCACGGATCGGTGTGAGCGGCCGATCCGTGCCATAAGAGCGGCACAATGTCTAGACTTGACGTAAGGCTCTCCAGCGAGTTCGGCAGCAAGCATCTCGAAGTAGTCGGCGATGATTGCATCGAGTTCATCAACTTGCCACGGTTTGCCGTGCTTCTCGTCATCCATTTCTATTGCCGTCATCTTAAATAAATTGGGATAGATTCCTCTCCTGATACCCCAAGATCGCACGTTTACTTACTGGATCAAGCAAATCTTCAATGTTCGTGTCTCGAAGGTCGATCGTACTTTCGATTTC
>CAZWSD010000412.1:0-3396 GCA_964636535.1 uncultured Acidobacterium sp.
CGCGAAAAAGGCGTCTGGTGGACCCGCAAGCTGCTCGGCCTCTATGCTCCGCCGCTCGAACGAACCCCCAGCGGACACGTCGCTCTCTTCGAGCCTCCTCAACTTCAGGCCACCCCCGCCGAGGTCGTAAAATAACAAGCAAGTGAGGACTATGGCACACACGGTATTTTGCGTACGCTACAAGCAGGAAATGGAAGGGCTCAACGAACCGCCTTTTGACAGCGACTTTGGACAGAAAATCTACAACAGCGTCTCGAAGAAAGCCTGGCTCGAATGGATCGAGCACCAGAAGATGCTCCTCAACGAGTACCGCCTCCAGCCCTGGACACCCCAGGCCCAGGAGTTCCTCGTCGAGCAGATGAATCAGTTCTTCTTCGGCGAAGGCTCGGCGCTGCCCAAGGAATACGTCCCGCCCTCATCCCACTAGCGCCATCCCGCAAAGTGGGCAACCTGCGTAAAGGGTCATTCTGAGGCGAAGCCGAAGAATCTGCAGTTGCCTTTTGCCGATTCTGCTGAGAATTTCAAACCTGGGGCCCAAGCGAATCCCACCGGTCCACCGTCACAAACTCGCGACCCGCCGCATCCTGCTCGAGCAGCCTCTCCACTGCGCGCACGGTGCGGCTGCGGTCCGCCCCCATCTCAAGATGACCCCCATCGTGCAGCAGCACGTTCGAACCCGTGCTCCGCTGCTCGTTGCGCGCGATGCCCCCGGCCACAATTCCATACACCTCATCCGCTGATTTCTGCGCCCAGTCGTGCCCCGTCACGTTCCACGTCACCGGAATCAGCCCCAGCTCGCGCGCCGCGCGCAGCACATCCGGCCGCCGGCCGCCAAAGGGCGGGCGAAAATACCGCACCGCCTCGCCCAGCGTGTCCTCCAGGATCGCGTTGCACCCGGCCAGCTCTTCGCGCACCCGCCGCGGTGACGACCGCGCCAGCATCGGATGCGTCACCGTATGATTCCCCACCACGTGACCCGCCTCCCGTACCCGACGCGCCAGCGCCGCGCTCTGCCGCACGTACCGGCCCACCATGAAGAACGTCGCCCGCACATCATGCTTCACCAGCACGTCCAGCAGCTCGCCCGTGCATCGGTCGTTCGGGCCATCGTCAAACGTCAGCGCGATCTCTTTCGGATCATTGCCGCCCCGCATCGTCCAGCCAAAGATCTGCGACTCCGGCCACACCGCTGCATACGCCAGCCCGCCTGCCAGCAATCCCACCGCTCCGGCCGCGGCCACCCCGGGCCACACCAGGTTCATATCGTTCTCACTCTCCCTGCGCGACCCGCTTTCCTCTTATCGGCTTCCACCGTGAAATACCCGGTAAAGCGCCGCATGAATCGCATTCGCTCCCGGCGCCCGGTTGCTCGCCGTCTCTTCAGGACCATTCTCGCCCGCCACTCCCAGCTTCACATGCAGCACCATCTTGCGATTGCCCCGGTACACCGTAATCGGAATCACCTCTCCCGGCTGCAGCCCATCCATAATGTCTGACATGTCCCGCTGATTCGTCACCGTCTGCCCATCCATTTGAACAATCAGGTCCCCGCCGATATAAATCTGTTCATTCCCCAGGTAGGCAGCCTGCCTGCCGCCCTTCAGACCCGCCTGCGCCGCCGGACCGCCCGGAAATACCCGCTCCACCAGCAGCCCATAATTCACCGGCAGCTTCATCTGCTGCGCAAGATATGGACCAATTGGCAGCGTCTCGATGCCCAGCGTCGGACGCATCGCATGCCCAAACCGCTTCAGGTCCAGCAGCACCGCCTTCGCCGTGTCGATCGGAATCGCAAACCCAATTCCCGCGCTCTGCTCCACCTGCACCTGGTTATTCGGGTTCGTCGCAATCATCGAGTTGATCCCGATCACCTCGCCCTGCGAATTCAAAAGCGGGCCGCCCGAGTTTCCCGGGTTGATCGCCGCATCCGTCTGAATCGCATTCTGGATCAGCACTCCCGTCGGCCCTCGCACCGAACGAATCGCGCTGATGATGCCCGACGTCATCGTGCCGTTCAGTCCGAACGGATTGCCGATCGCGTATACCGCTTGCCCGACCTGCAGATTGCGCGAACTCGCCAGCACCGCCGGCTTCAGGTTCGGAGCATCAATCTTCAACAGCGCCAGATCGTGATCCCGGTCGCCACCCACAAGCACCGCCTTGTACCGGTGCTTGTCCCACGTCTGCACCTCGATATTCTGCGCCCCCGCAATCACGTGGTAATTCGTCAAAATGTACCCGGCCTTGTCCAGGATGAATCCCGAGCCCTGCCCCTGCTGCGGCACCAGCCCATAGAAAAAATTCATCCCCACCGACGTCGACGTCACGTTAACCACCGACGGCAGCACCCGCTTGTACACGTGGATGCTGTTCTCCTCGGCCGGCAGATACTTCGGCGGCGTATTCACCACGTTCAGCGTCAGCGACGACGGATCTGGCTTCGCGAATACACCAAATCTTCCATGCGAGCCAAGGTGAGAAAGTACAAACCAGAAGCCGCCCACCATGAGCAGCACCAATGCAATCTGACGGAGTTTCATACGTATCATTACCCATACTGCCGGCAAGAGCCACGTACGCCACCGGCTCAAAAAAAGTTCGCTCTGAATTCAGTCTATCGCCTTATCTGCGATGCACCTTCGACGCCGCGCGCAGCTCCGCCGCAACCCCCGCCACCTGCTCCCGCGTCGCATCCACCGTCCCGCTGTTATCAATCACCGCATCGCACAGCGGTATCTTCTCCGCATCCGGAATCTGCCGCGCCAGCCGCGCCCGCGCGTCCCGCTCCAACTCCTCGGCGCGTTCCCGTGTGCAGCCAGCCTCGGCGGCCAGCAACCGGCTCACATAACGCCGGATCTTCACCTCGTCCGGCGCCGTCACCAGCAGCACCCGGTCAAATCGATCCCGCCACCCCGGCACGCTCGCGTCCTCGCCACGGCTCGCCTCAAAGATCAGCGCCGACTCCACTATCGCCACCGCATCCTCATCCCCCGCAAACACCTCCCGCATCCACTCCTCCTGCGCCGCAATCACCGCTGGATGCACCAGCGCATTCAGCTCCTTCAAACGCCCCCCCACAAACGCCAGCTCCGCAAGCCGCGCACGATCCAGCTTTCCGTCCGCCCGCACCACCTCCGGCCCAAAATGCTCCACGATCGCGCCATACACGCTCTGCCCCGGCTCCATCAGCGCCCGCCCCACCGCGTCCGCCTCAATCACCTGCACACCCTGCTCGCGAAACATCTCCGCAACTGTCGACTTGCCGCTCCCTATTCCGCCCGTCAATCCCACTCGCAACAAATCCCGTTCTCCCCGCTCCACGCCTTTACACTGGAGCCATGCACGCCCCTCAGGATTTCACGCGCATGCTCGACCTGATTGTATGTCCTGCCTGCC
>CAZWSD010000413.1:0-3394 GCA_964636535.1 uncultured Acidobacterium sp.
CGAAGACCTCGCCAAACTAGCCATCAGCGAAGTCGAAAAAATCGGCATCCTCCGCGCCTCCGATGTACGCGACTCCCACGTCGTCCGCGTCCCCAAAACCTACCCCGCCTACTTCGGCACCTACAACCGCTTCGACGAAATCACCACCTTCTTCGACCGCTTCCAGAACCTCTTCCTCGTCGGCCGCAACGGCATGCACAAGTACAACAATCAAGACCACTCCATGCTCACCGCCATGACCGCCGTCGACCAGATCACCGTCGGAGCCATCGACAAGTCCGCCCTATGGCAAATCAACACCGAGCAGGAATACCACGAAGAAAAGAAATAGCCGCATCCCTAGCACCGGCACTGAAATCGCTCGCGGCGAACCCCCCCCCCCATCCTCATTTCAACCGTTGTTCGCTCGCTGAAAGGCTAGCGAACGCAGCGGAGAAACCTGCAGTTCTCACCCAGTCCGAGAACCTCAGAGTGGCCCACCCAGGCTCCGCGTGGGTGGGGATTGAAAATCTCCACACTAAACGCTGTCATTCAGAGCGAAGCGAAAGCCTGCCCTGAGCAAAGCCGAAGGGAATCCCGATAATGCCTCGTCCCAAATTGTCCTAAAAAGTTTCGCCCACCATGCCGAACCCGATGACGCAGGCCCCTCCATCCTCCCGGCAAAGCCCTCAACAGAAGCCGACTTAACCCTATCTATTTCACTTTTCATCTGGAAGAGCGATTTGGCGATAATGCCCTTATTCAGATATATGACCTCATTCGTCTCGGAACGTAGCGGCTACGCTATCCACAAGAGGTAAAAGCCCAGTCCCAGCAGCAGCGCGCCTGTCGCTCTATCCACCCACTTCCGGTAGCCGCGAAGATCCAGCCATCCCGAAATGCGGCCGCTCGCACTGGCTGCAATCAACAGTGGAATCCCCGCCCCGACACCATACGCGAATAAAAGCAGCGCCCCATATAGCGTGTTCCCCTTGACGGCAGCATAGGAGATCACGGCCGCCAGTATCGGAGTTCCGCAGGGAGCAATCACCAGCGAGAGAAGAAAGCCGACGCTGAATGCGCCTGTTGCCTGAAATCGAGACGCTTTAATGGAGAACGAAGGCATCGGCAACCGCACCCATCCAAGGATGTGCATGCCCATAAGCAGAGGAATAATCGCAACGACGTACCGAAGCCAGTCACCTGCCGTCGCAATTCGTCCTACGAGCACCGCCGCGATGCCGAGCAGGGCCATGGCGACCGCAATGCCAAGAGCAAAGGCTACAGAATTGGCCAAGCCGCGCTTCGCGATGGGTATCTGCGGCCCGCAACAGCCGCAGTCCGACTCCCGGACACCGCAACAGGTTGCCGCAGCGGCAGGATATAGAGGAAGGCAACAAGGGCACAGTGACGCAATGGCTCCGCCCACCAGCGCCACAGGAATCGCAAAAACGCTGCTGCCGGACAAGTCGTGCGTCAGTTGATTCAACAAGGATGTCAAGGCTGGGCCTCTTCCAGTTTGGCCAGCCGGGCTCGAATCTTCTGAACCGTAGACTGGCTTTCCCCTACGTAACGAGAAACAACCCGGCCGTGATGCAGCACCAGGAGAGTGGGAATGGTGAGGACGTGATACCGCTTGATCAGTGGAGACGGGCTGCCGGCAGACAGCTCCCGAATCCGGATTCCATGCGCACCCGCAGCCCGAACCAGATGAATGATCACCGAGCAGTTGTCGCTCGTATCATTCGCTTCGCGCAGATTGGCGATAAGAATCACCTGCGGCGTCGCCGAGGAACCGGCTTGCGCCGTTTGAGCCGCAGCTGGCGGCTCGCTGTGCAGCTTCAACGCGATGATTCCGCCCACCACGACGACTACGAAAAGAATTCCAATCCAGCGTGTCTTCACGCGTTACCTCTTTGCAGCAGCGGAAAAGCGCCACAACATGAAAATGACAAATTGACGTTCTTCGTTCTGATGTCTCAACGTGCAGCATGAACTTCCGTCAATCCTCCAAACTCCCACTGCACGGTCCGGACCCGCAGCCGCAACTCGTGTGCGTTGTCTCCATCGCCTCTTGATCCCCGGGCGCTTTGTCCTGCACGAAGGGTTCACCCGTTTTTAGAGATTGTTCGGCACGCGCCAGCTCGCGTCCAAGGTAGGCGGCATGGTCCAGCCTGGTCAGCAGCTTGCGTTCAATCGCTTCGCTGTACAGGGACCCGGGGGAGCTGCCCTCCAGCACGCAATCCAATACGCCCTGGTTTGAGTAGTGCTCGACCATCAACTCCTGCCTGCGCGCATCGGGATACACCACAAAATAGCCCGCCTTATCGAGCGTTAACCTCTGTGGCGGACGCGCGCGGATGCGCTCCACCGAGATCGTGCCCGCCGGCCAAGGGTAAATTCCCGGATCGCGCGCCGCGCAAGCGGTGATCCGTTCCGTAATCGTCGCCGGGTTCTCTTCGCCAATCATCGGCACCGGCTCCACTTGCGCAAGGAAGGCTTGCACTTCCTCGCCGGTCACATTCTTCAGAACAGGGCGCTTTCCGTTGGCGCCCACGATACGGCCTCTTTCGTCCAGCCCGTTGCGAAACAGCGATTCAAGCGACTGTCCCGGCAAATGCCCCACTGCCTGCCTTGTGTCCGTTCCGCAAATCACCAGGAAACGGAGGTTGGGATTGGCCAGAGTGTTCCTGATCACACGCTCAATGCCAAGGTTCTCCGTGTGCATCGTTCCCACAATGGCCAGGCCGTCCGGTTTGGCTTCCGTCAGGGTTCGCATCAGTTCCGCGCTGTTCAACACGCACACCGCTACTGGCGCGCCGTAACGAACGACCTTGAAATCCCCCGGCAGCGGAGGCCATCCAGCCCGTTCCTCTTCCGGCTCGGTTGGACAAATATCACCCTCCACCTTGAGGGCGTTCAAGGCGTTGGCAGGAAAACAGACCTGGCAGCCCAGGCACTCATACTTCAGCTCGGTCATGTGCTCGCGGCCAGACCGGAGGGCCTCATCCAGACCGGAGGGCCGCTCGCCTGCAGGGAAGGACTGTTCGATCGCCCGCAGGGCACCATGCAGGCATCCGCACGGCGCGCACTTTTTAGCGGCTGCCGCCTCGTGCAGCTGACCCACCGCCTCGTGCAGGTCGAGCGCATCGAGTTGGGGCAATACCGCCTTCACAACTTTTCCTTCCGCGCATCCTCCGCCAGACAGATGCCTAGATCGAGCAGTCCCACCACGCAGGGATCGACAATGCGATAGTGCACAAAATTACTGTCGCGGCGGGTCGCGACGATGCCCCGGTCCAGCAGCCGCTGCAGTTGATTCGAGACAGCCTGCGGCTTCATCTCCACGGCGCGAGCTAGGTCCGAGACGCACATCTCGCCCGCCCTCACCAGCGCATGCAGCAGACGCAGCCGT
>CAZWSD010000414.1:0-3393 GCA_964636535.1 uncultured Acidobacterium sp.
ATTCCGCCAGCCTCGAGCCATTCACCATGGAATACGCCGCACAGGCATGCGGCGTCTCCATCAACACTCTTACCGCCATTGCAAAGGAAATCGCCGCCGCGCCCTCCGTGTGCATCCTCTGGGCCATGGGCGTCACCCAGCACTGCGCCGGTTCCGATACCTCCACCGCCATCTCCAACCTGCTCCTCATCACCGGCAACTACATGCGCCCCGGCACCGGAGCATACCCTCTCCGCGGCCACAACAACGTCCAGGGTGCCAGCGACTTCGGCTCCATGCCCGCCTGGTTCCCAGGCTACGAAAAAATCGACGACCCCGAGGCCCGCGAACGCTACTCCTCCGCCTGGGGCGTCCCCATTCCCACCAACAAAGGCCTCGACAATCACGAGATGATCCGCGCCATCTACGACGGCAAACTCAAGGCCATGTATCTCGTCGGTGAAGACATGTACGCCGCCGACTCCAACGCCAACTACGTCGGCGAAGGCTTCGAGAAGCTCGACTTCTTTGTCGTTCAGGACATCTTCTTCTCCTCCACCTGCCGCTATGCCGACGTCGTGCTCCCCGCCAGCCCCTCACTCGAAAAGGAAGGCACTTTCACCAACACCGAGCGCCGCATCCAGCGCCTTTACCAGGTATTCGAGCCCCTCGCCGACAGCCGGCCCGATTGGCAAATCACACGCGACCTCGCCAACCGCATGGGAGCCAACTGGACCTACCAGCACCCCTCCGACGTTATGCACGAGTCGGCATCTCTCGCGCCGCTCTTCGCCGGTGTCCACTACGACCGTCTCGAAGGCTACCGCAGCCTCCAGTGGCCCGTCGCCTCCGACGGAACAGATCAGCCCCTCCTCTACACGCAGGGCTTCGCCTTCCCGGACGGCAAGGCCCGACTCTATCCACTCGAATACACTCCACCCTGCGAGGTCACCGACCAGGAGTTCGACCTGCACCTCAACAATGGCCGCCTCCTCGAGCACTTCCACGAAACCAACATGACCGGCCGCGTCCCAGGCATCCAGGCCGAAACACCCAGACCGTTCGTCGAAGTCTCCCGCGAGCTCGCCGCCGAACGCGCCCTCGCCAACGGCCAATGGGTCTGCCTCACCTCACGCTACGGCAGCATCCGCATTCAGATCCTCGTCAGCGACCGCGTCCGGGGCAGGCAACTCTACCTTCCCCTCAACACCCATGCC
Organism: uncultured Acidobacterium sp.; assembly: GCA_964636535.1. Taxonomy (GTDB): domain Bacteria; phylum Acidobacteriota; class Terriglobia; order Terriglobales; family Acidobacteriaceae; genus Acidobacterium. The sequence goes on from CAZWSD010000414.1 coordinate 1,197, forward strand.
GACAACGGCGTCAACCGCCTCACCGGCCACCACACCGATCGAGAAACCCACACCCCGGCCTACAAGGAAACCCCGGTTCGCCTCGAACCGCTCCCCGAGAAGGCCGATCCGCCCCTGCCGCGCCTCAATTTCCGCTACGGCACTCGCACTCCCCAGAACGGCGTCGAAGTCCAGCGCAAATGGAACCGAAACGATTACAAAATGCCCGACGGCGCTCCAGGTCAGCTCATCCAGATCTCTTCAGGAAAATAAATCATGGCAAAACCTCTCGAACTTCACCCCTCCACCGAGCATCCCCGCGACGAAATCCAGCGCCGCCTTGCCGACGCACCCATCGAGCACGCTCAAGCGCTCCTTGCCTGTTACAAATTCATCGACCAGGCCCACAACTCCGGCGCCCTGGCCCTCCTCACGGCACTCCTCGCCGCCCAGGACACCGTTATCACCCATGCCTCGGAAATGTTCGCCGCGCCAGAGGCCGCCATAGCCATCCGCAACAGCTTCGTCCTCATTCAGATGCTCGGCCGCATCGATCCCAAAAAACTCAGCGCCGTCATCGACGCGCTCTCGGCCTCCGCCTCAACGGCTCCCGCCGCCCCGCCGCCATCGATCTTCAAGATCCTCGGCCAAGCCGCCTCATCCGACGCCCGCCGCGCCCTTCAGCTCGGCGTTGCCACTCTCGATGCCGTGGGCAAGATCCTCAAATAACCACCGCTCGCTCCGCCTGCCTCCGGCCCGGCCGCGCCTTGGCCACCGGTGCCGGGCCCGTCGACTCGCGCACAATCAGCTCCGGCTCCATCACCACTTCGGTCGGATACGTCTTGTGCGGATGATTGATCCGCTCCAGCAGTATCCGCGCGCCCCGCGTTCCCATCTCCCGCAGCGGCTGACGCACCGTCGTCAGGCTTGGCTGATGATACGCCGCGCTCGAAATATCATCGAATCCCACTACCGAAATATCCTCAGGTACCCGCAGCCCAACATCGTCAATCGCTCGAATCGCCCCGAACGCGCAGATGTCGTTAAAACAGAAAATCGCTGTAAACTCCCGCGTCGCCTTCAACAGCTTCCGCATCGCCTTGTAGCCATGCACCGGCGTCTGATCCAGCTCGGCCAGCGTAATCGTCAGCTCGGGATGAATCTCGATCCCCAGCTCTTTCGCCGCCTTCGTGATTCCTTGCCAGCGATAGTGCGCATCGCTGATCACTTCCGGCCCGCGCATAAACGCAATCCGCGTGTGCCCAAGCTCCTGCAGGTGCTTCAGCGCAAGCATCGCCGCAAGGTCATGGTCCAGCACAATGTTCGTCGCTCCCTCGGCCGGATTATGCGCTGAAATCGCCACAATCGGAACCGTCGCTTCCACCTTCGCCGGCGTATCCAGCAGCAGCAGACCATCCACCGCCCGCTCCAGCAGCATCTGAACATACTCACTCGTCAGTTCCGGATTCCGGAAGTGACTCGCCATAAAGTAGAAATACTTCGCCTTGATCAGGTACCGCTCCACCGAGTGCATCAGCAGCGTAAAGTACCCGTCGCTCATGTCCGGCACCACCACCCCGATTGACATGCTCTTGCTCCGGCGCAGCGAACGAGCAAAATAATTGGGGCGATACCGGTATTTGATCGCCGCTTCCCGAATCCGCTCGCGCGTGTGCGCTGGAATCGACTTCGCGTTCGGCGAGTGGTTCAGAACGAGCGAAATCGTTGTCTGAGAGAGGTTCAGCAACTCAGAGAGCTGCTTCAGATTGATTGTGCCCGGAGACTTCGGACTGGCATCGGCTTTGTTCACACGGAATTTGTAGCACGCTTCAGACTGAATTTGCACCAACTGTATCGATTTACTTTCCGGACTTGCCCGCAAACTCTACATCAGGCTGGTTTCTTCCCACGTGCCCATCACTTTCTTTAAGGCGTTGCAGATCTCCCCTACCGTCGCATAAGACCGCACGCATTCCAAAAGATACGTCATCGTGTTCGCCGCCGCAATCCCATTGTTCACCGTCTGCGGCTCCCGTTCCGCCGCGCGGCACAGCCCGTCCAGCGCCCGCTCCACTGCCTCGTTCGATCGTCTCGCCCGCAGCGTCCTCAGCTTAAGCGTTTGCGCCTGTCGCACGCTCTCGTCTATGTACAGGATCGCCGGCGCCGGCTCCTCCACCGTAAACCCATTCACCCCCACAATAATCTTTTCCCCCCCTTC
>CAZWSD010000415.1:0-3360 GCA_964636535.1 uncultured Acidobacterium sp.
TTTCTGTGCGATGCTTGAAGGGGCGTATTTTTGCGTCCTGGAATCCTTATAGGCAATAGCGGAGACAAATTAACAGATGAAAGTTCTGGTAATCGGAGGCGATGGGTACTGTGGATGGGCGACTGCCCTCTACCTGTCGGAGAAGGGCCATGAAGTGGCCATTGTGGACAGCCTGGTGCGCCGTCACTGGGACTTGACGCTGGGCGTGGATACGCTGACGCCGATCGCGTCGATACAGCATCGCGTGAAGCACTGGAATGCGAAGACCGGCCGGAAGATTGAGTTGTTTGTAGGATGCATTACCGATTACCAGTTTGTGCGCGAAGTTCTGAAGAAGTTTGAGCCGGAGTCGATTGTTCACTTTGGTGAGCAGCGTTCGGCGCCGTTCTCGATGATCGACCGCGATCACGCTGTGATGACGCAGCGGGACAACGTGACGGGCACGCTGAACCTGCTGTTTGCGATGCACGATCTTTGCCCGGACACGCACTTGGTCAAGCTGGGGACGATGGGCGAGTATGGGCAGCCGAATATCGATATTGAAGAAGGCTACATCACCATCAAGCACAACGGGCGTGAGGATCGCCTGCCGTATCCGATGCAGCCGGGCTCGTTCTACCACCTGAGCAAGGTGCACGACACGCACAACATTCGCTTTGCGTGCAAGATCTGGGGCCTACGGGCGACCGACCTGAACCAGGGCGTGGTGTACGGCGTGCTGACTGACGAGACGGCCAACGATGACATGCTGTTGAACCGGCTGGACTACGACGGGGTGTTTGGGACGGCGCTGAACCGTTTCTGCATCCAGGCCGCGGTGGGCCATCCTCTGACGGTGTACGGCAGCGGGGGGCAGACGCGGGGCTACCTCGACATTCGCGACACGGTGCGCTGCATTGAGATTGCATGCACCAACCCGGCGCCGAAGGGCGAGCTGCGGGTCTTCAACCAGTTTACCGAGCAGTTCAGCGTGCTGGACCTGGCGCACATGGTGCACAAGGCCGGGACGGAAGCGGGCTTGAAGGTGGAAGTGCACCACATTGAAAATCCGCGTGTGGAAAAAGAGGAGCACTACTACAACGCGAAGAATACGCTGCTGCAGGATCTGGGGCTTGTGCCGCACAAGCTGTCGGATTCACTTTTGAGCTCGCTTTTGAGCTTTGCGATCCGGTACAAGGATCGGGTGGATCGGGACCAGATCATGCCGAAGGTGACCTGGAGGTAGGGAAATTGAGCAAAGGGGGATCCGCTGCTCAGGGCGTGGAGTCGGGAGCGACGAAGCCGATGCGCATCGCGATTCTGACGGAGACCTTTCTACCGAAGATCGACGGAATCGTGACGCGGCTGTGCCATACCATCCGGCATCTCCGGGAGTTTGGTCACGAGGTGATGATCATCGCGCCGAAGGGCATCACGGACTTTGAGGGCACGCCGGTGACGGGCGTGCCGGGATTCCCCTTTCCTCTCTATCCTGATTTGAAGCTGGCCATTCCCCGGCCGTATGTGGGGGCGGCGCTGAACGACTTCAACCCGGATGTAATCCATGCGATCAATCCGGCGGTGCTGGCGGTGTCAGCCTTTTTCTACTCTGTGCGGTATGGCAAGCCGCTGGTGGTTTCCTACCATACGCATCTTCCCAAATATCTGAAGTATTACAAGCTGGGCCAGCTGGAGCCGCTGATGTGGTGGGGGATGCGGCGCGGTTACAATCGCGCGGACCTTACGCTGGCGACCTCTAGCGTGATGCAGGGCGAGCTGGAGGAGCATGGCATCCAACGCGTGCAACTGTGGCGGCGCGGCGTGGATACGAAGACCTTCCATCCGAGCCAGGCGAGCCGCGAGATGCGGGAGAAGCTGACGCAGGGGCATCCTGAGGACAAGCTGCTGGTGTACATTGGGCGGCTCTCGGCGGAGAAGGAGATCGAGCGCTGCAAGGATGTGCTGGAGGCGACTCCGGGGCTGCGGCTGGCGCTGGTAGGGGACGGGCCGCATCGGGAAAAGCTGGAAGAGTATTTTGCCGGGACGTCAACGTATTTTGCGGGTTTCATGCGCGGCGAGGATCTGGCCTCGGCGTTTGCGTCTGGGGATGTGTTTCTGCTGCCTTCGCGGACAGAGACGCTGGGGCTGGTGCTGCTGGAGGCGATGGCGGCGGGGTGCCCGGTGGTGACGCCGAATGCGGGCGGCACGGCGGATATTGTGCAGGACGGCGTGACGGGGCATCTGTACGATCCGGCAGACGAGATGGGGCACGTGAAGGCGGTGCAGCAGCTGCTGGCCGATCCGGAGCATCATGCGCAGATGCGGGTGAATGCCCGCGCGGATGCGGAGAAGTGGGGATGGTCCGCGGCGACGCAGCAGCTGGAGGACTACTACCGGCGCGTGTTGCTGCGCGAGGAGCGGCTGGCGGTGGAGATCAAAGAAGCCGCGGCGATGGGGATGACGCCCGAGGCGATTTGCGGGCGGCTGGAGATTTCCGGCGCGACCTACCGGCGGCATGCGGCGGAGACGGCGCGGGGCGGCAAGCGCAAGGCGGAGCCGGCGGTCGGCTAGGGCTCTGGCCGGGACTTGCCGTCCAGGCGAAGGCGCGCTTCGGCGCAAAATTTCAAAAGAAAGCCCCGCTCGGGAAAAACTGAGCGGGGTTTTGCTTTGGCAGCGTTTAGCTGATTTTGAGCAGGCGCATGGCGGCTTTGCGGAAAGCGACGGTTGCCGCGCTGGGGCCCTTGGTGCTCTTTGCGCTGAAGAGCGACTGCAGGAGGCGTACGGGGGCGGGGATGGTGGATTCGCCGGTGTTTTCGTTGGGCGGAAAGAGCTGGACGAGGGCCTGGTTGGGGTTCTCGCGGAGGCGGTCGACCCAGGCGATGCGATGCACGCAGAAGATGGTGCAGTTGGGCGCGCAGGATTTGGTTTTTTTGGCTTCGCGGATGCAGTCCTCGATGGTGTACTGCTCGAGCGGAATGGCCGGGTAGCCGCGCTGCGCCATGCAGTAGTGGACCAGGCCGAATTCGCAGATGTAGAGATGGCGTCCGCCGGCGGGGCAGTGCCAGTCATTGGGCTTGCCGGCGAGCAGATTTTTGCGCCAGGGATTGTGGCGGGCGAAGGAGAAGGCGGAGCGGGTTTTGTCTTCGACTTCCTTGAGGACGCGGCGGCTTTCCTCGTCGATGGGCTTGATCTTGCCGGTTTCGTCGTGGACGATGCCGGCGGTGGAGAGATGGCCCAGTTCCTTGGCGCGCTTCTGAATGGTGAGCACGTCGGCGGGCTTGCTGGTTCCGGCACCGACGACGGAGTGAATGTGAACGGGGAACTCGGCGTGCTCGGCGAGCCAGCGCAGGCGCAGGTCGAGGATGCGGAGGCTCTTCTTCG
>CAZWSD010000416.1:0-3343 GCA_964636535.1 uncultured Acidobacterium sp.
CCATCGACACATGATCTTCCTTCCCGCCCGAAGTCGGCACGCTGTCCACGCTCGCCGGATGCGAAAGCACCTTGGCCTCGTTCAACAACGCCGCCGCCGCCACATGCGCAATCATCATTCCCGATGACACCCCCGGCGACGACGACAGGAACGGCGGCAATCCCTCGTTAATATCTGGATTCACCAGCCGGTCGATTCGCCGCTCGCTGATGCTCATCAAATCCGTCAGCGCAATCGCCGCGTAATCGAACGCTATCGCCAGCGGAGCCCCGTGAAAATTTCCACCCGAGATAACTTCCGCGGCTCCGTCCGCGGCCGCAAACACCAGCGGATTATCCGTCGCCGAGCCGCTCTCCACTTCCACCACCTCGCGCACGTGCGCCAGCGCCCCACGCGCAGCCCCGTGCACCTGCGGCATACAGCGCAGGCAATAGGCATCCTGCACACGCGGATCATTCCTCCGGTGCGACTCGCGAATCTCGCTCTCCTCCAGCAACGCGCGCAAATGCGCCGCCGCCGCCAGTTGCCCCGCATGCGGCCGCGCTTCGTGGATTCGCGCGTCAAACGCTGTGGGCGTCCCCCGCAATGCATCCAGTGACATTCCCCCAGCCACATCAAACAATTCCGTCACACGCAACGCCCGCACCAGCGCCAGCCCGCCAACCGCCGTCATCGCCTGCGTGCCATTCAGCAGCGCCAGCCCCTCCTTCGCCTGCAATGCCAGCGGCTGCCAGCCAGCCTGCGCCAGCGCCTCGGCCGAGGCCAGCCTGCGCCCGCGGAAAAACACCTCGCCTTCGCCAATCATCGCCAGCGCCAGGTGTGCCAGCGGCGCAAGATCGCCGCTCGCCCCGACTGAACCTCGCGCCGGAACCACAGGATGAATCCCCTCCCGCAGCATCGCCACCAGCCTGTCGATCACCACCGGCCGCACGCCACTGTATCCCTTCGCCAGCACGTTCGCCCGCAGCAGCAGCATCGCACGCACCGCCGGCTCCGGCAGCGCATCGCCCAACCCGCACGAATGGCTCCTCACCAGGTTGTGCTGCAGGTCCTCCAGCTGCTCTGGAGCAATGCGCACATCCGACAGCTTCCCGAAACCGGTATTGACCCCGTACGCCGTACTGTGGCGCTCAATGATCTCCTCCACCACCCGCCGCGATGCAATCACGCGTGCTCGCGCCCCCTCGTCCACCGTAACGCTACGGCCCCGCAGTGCTACGTCTACAATTTCTTCAAGCGTCAGCCGCTCGCCGGTCAGGCACAGGTCGTTTGGCATAACCATTGATCCTACCCCCTTTCCAGCCATCCTGCATCGCTCAAACGGCCGCCCTGCATTCTGGCCCCGCGCGCAAGAAAAAGGGCAGTCGCCAGACCGCCCTCTTCATGACCTGAATATTGCGCCCCTACCCCGGCAGCACAATCTTAGATCCCCTGAAGCCGTAGTACGCGATAAACGCGTAACAGAGCACCGGCAGAACAAACGCGTGGTGAATCCCGATGCTGTCCGCAAGCAATCCCTGCAGTTCGGGAACTATCGCACCACCCACAATGGCCACGCACAGCAGCCCGGATGCCTTACCAGTCAGCGGCCCAAGTTCCGCAATCGCAAGCGCGAAAATGCTTGGGAACATGATCGAATTGAACAATCCGACCAGCAAGATCGTCCACACCGCGAAGAGCCCGAACGAGAGCATCGAAGTAATCACCAGGCACGCGGCCACAATCGCGCAAATCCCAAGCACCGGCCCCGCCTTCAAACGCTGCAGCACCGCAGACCCGATAAACCGGCCGATCATCGCACCGCCCCAGTAATAAGGCACCAGCAGTGCAGCCTTTTCCAGCGAGAACCCGCCAATGTTGGGTTGATTGAAATAGTTCGTCAGAAAACTGCCGATCGAAACTTCCGCGCCCACGTATACAAAAATTCCGACCGCGCCCAGCACCAGGTGCCGGTAATTCCACACACTGTCCGCATGGCCGGGATGAACAGGACGGAAGTCCCGCGTAATGTCCAGGCGCGGAAACTTGTACAGCCCAATCAACAGCCCCAGCAATACCAGAACCACCGTAATGGAAATGTACGGCAGCTTCACCGTCGCGGCCTGCGCCACACGATAAGAGTGAAGCGCTCCCGGAGTCAGCGCCTTCAGGTTCTTGATCACCTTGGGCGCTTCGCCAAGAATCAGCCACGCTCCAAAAATTGGCGCCAGCACCGTACCGAGCGAATTAAAGGCCTGCGTCAAATTCAGACGGCTCGATGCCGTCTGCGGCGGCCCAAGAAACGTCACGTAAGGATTCGCCGCTACCTGCAGCATCGTGATACCGGCCGCCAGCACAATCAGCGCCGCCAGAAACAGCGGGAAGCTCGGCGCCGCCGCCGCCGGCACAAACAAGATCGCCCCCAGAGCCATCGCGATCAACCCCACCACCATCGTCCGCTGGTACCCAATCCGCTCCACTAGGAACCCCGCCGGCAGTCCGAAAATCGCGTATGCCGAGAAAAAAGCAAATTGCACCAGCATCACTTCGGCATAATTCAAAGCAAAAATCGACTTCAGGTGAGGAATCAGAATGTCATTCAGCGACGTGATGAAGCCCCAGATGAAAAAGAGCGTCGTCACCATCGACATGGCAGCCATCTGAGTGCTGCCCACGGAACCGGATTTGTACGATGTGGAACCTGCCGGACTGGAAATTGCCATGATGGTCGTTCGTATCCTCGATGCGTAAGCCGGACTAGACAAAACCCTTCGCCCGGTGGAGTGAATCTCCCTCCTTGCTGATGATACTGGTTCGCACCCTGTATTTGCGGTTTCTGCCCAATTTATACTTATCGTTCCACGAGGATCCCAATCCGTTCACACCCAGATCACGCCGCTTCTCATCAGGTAAATTCAGCCAAAATTCAGCAACGGGGAAATATTTTCAACCCATCTACAAAAACTGCAACTTCTGTGCCCATATCGCGTCCCTTTTACAACGATGAATTAGAAGTACAGCAGAAATGAATCGCTTGAGGAGCGTATGTTGACACGCAGGGCACGCACGACGATCTCAGTTGCAGTTCTTCTCAGTCTCTTCGGAGCGCAGATGCCGGCCTTAGCGCTCCCCGCTGGATTCAGCCCCATGCAGGCTGCGGCCGCGGCGTCTACACGCGTTCTAGGAACCGTCACCAGCGTCGGCAACGGCACACTGACCGTAAAACCCGCCAACGGAATTGCGGTGACAGTCACCATCGGCGCTGCCACCCGCATCCTTCGCTTGGAGCCGGGTCAGAAAACTCTCGCGGCGGCCTCGCCAATCCAGCTCACGGATATCTCCGCAGGTGACCGCGCCCTGGTTT
>CAZWSD010000417.1:0-3326 GCA_964636535.1 uncultured Acidobacterium sp.
AGGTCTTGCCTTCGCGAATGGGAAGGTTGAGGCTGTGCGGGCGGCGGGCGACTTCACCGAAGGCATAAGCGGAAGAAGTAGAGATGGTGATGGCGGCGACGATCCCAGCTTCGACCATGCCCAAAGCGAAGAGCGAGGCGCCGAAGTGACCAACCAAGGGCTGGAGCGCCTGCGCGAACTGGGCAGCCTCAAAATTGCCGGCGCTCATCTGCCGGGCAAAGAGCGGAGCCGTTGCGAGGATGACGGCGATGGCCGCCAAGGCGGCGAGCAGAGCCCCGATGAAGGTGTCGATGCGTCCATAGCGGATATCCCTCGCGGTGAGGCCCTTGTCGACGGTGGCGCTTTGCTGGAAGAAGAGCATCCAGGGGGTGACGGTTGCCCCGATATTGGACAGGATGATGAGGACGGTGTCCTTATCGAGTTGAGGGAGGGGCTGCCAGGATACGAATGCATGGGCAATCTGGCCCCAGTGGGGATGGGTCATGAGAGCGACAGGAATGAAGATGAGATTGAAGGCGGCCGCGAGCAGTGTCAGACGCTCCCAGGTCCAGTAGCGATGACTCAAGAGGGCGGCGTAAACGACCAGTAGCGACAAGAGGATGCCGATCCAGGGCGGGATGGCGAAGAAGCTCAGTCCAGCGCGGATGGCGATGAACTCGGTGATGAGGGTCAGGAAGTTTCCGATGCCGAGATCGATCATCGAGAACCAGCCCCAGAAGGGGCCGAAGCGCTCGAAGATCAACTCGGCGTGGCCGCGATGGGTGGCGGCGCCGAGGCGAACCGTCATTTCCTGCACGACCAGAGCCATGACAAACGTGAGGATGACGAACGGCAGGAAGAAGCCGATGCCGTATTTGGCGCCGGTTGCCGCATAGGAGAGCATGCTGGGTCCGTCATTCTCTCCCAGCATGACGAGAATTCCGGGTCCTATGAGGAGCCAGAGGAGCCAGGCGTGCGCAAGGATGCCGCGGCTATTTCGCGCCAATGAGACTCGCTCACGATCGAGGGCGCGGTCGAGATCTTCGTGGGTGATCACGACTTGCTGAACTTCCGCGTAGTCCGCTACGGAGGGAGGGATATGCGCGGCTTGCTCGGATGCATTCGGGAGAACGGGTCTTGGCATAATGAGGCGTACTGTTACTTAGCATTAGTATGCCACAGATATTAATGCTGGTTAACGGATGAAATTTGATGAGATTATCGGGTGACCGCAGCCCGGTTGACCCGGATTTCGGGAGGGTAAGCCGGGGCCGTCATTTGACGATTGCAAGGAGATGCGCGGATCAATCGGCGGGTCTGCATCGCTTGTGAAACGGCCTTAAAAGCCGCGACGGATGGTGAGGAGCACCAGCCAGATATTGAGGCAGGCGATGACGGTTGCCCCCGCCCAGGCGATGCGGCGCAGCCATGGTCCGTTGACGAAGTCACCCATGATGGCTCTGTCGCTGGTGAAGGCAACGAGGGGGAAAACGGCGAAGCTGAGCTGCATGCTGAGGACGACCTGGCTGAGGATGAGCAGATGGGAGGTTCCCTTTTCGCCATAGGCGGCTGCGACGACGAGGGTGGGAAGCATCGCCGCCGAGCGGGTGATGAGGCGGCGGAGCCAGCTGGGCAGGCGAATGTCGAGGAAGCCTTCCATGACGATCTGTCCGGCGAGGGTGCCGGTGATGGTCGAGTTCTGGCCGGAGGCGAGAAGGGCGACGGCGAACAGGAAGCTGGCTGCGCCAAAGCCCAGCAGCGGGCTGAGGAGCTTGCAGGCATCGCCGATCCCAGCCACTTCATCACGGCCGGTGCGATGGAAGACGGCGGCGGCCACTATGAGGATGGCGGCGTTGACCAGCAGCGCCAGCAGCAGGGCCACGGCGGAGTCAATGCCGGCCAAGCGGATGGCCTCGCGTTTGCCTGCGGTGGTGCGTTCGTACTGGCGGGTCTGGACGATGGAGGAATGCAGGTAGAGGTTGTGGGGCATGATTGTTGCGCCGAGAATGCTGATGGCGATGTAGAGCATATGGGAGCTGGTCGCCAGCGTCCTGGCGGGAAAGACCAGGCTGGTGAGCAAGTGGGACCATGCGGGGTGAGAGGATGCAACTTCAATGAAGAAGACTGCGCTGATGGTGCCGACCAGGGTGATGACGAGAGCTTCGAGATAGCGGAAGCCCTTGTTCTGGAGGAGCAGAATGAGGAGCACATCGCAGCCGGTGACGAGGACGCCAATGACGAGCGGGAGACCGAAGAGCAACTGGAGCGCTATGGCGGAACCGATGATTTCAGCCAGGTCGGTGGCGGCGATGGCGATCTCGGCGGAGATCCAGAGTGCGATGGCCACGAGACGGCGGTAGCGCTCGCGGCAGGCTTGCGCAAGGTCTCGCTCGGTGACGATTCCGAGCTTGAGCGCGAGGCTTTGGAGCATCATCGCCAGCAGGTTGGACACCATGATGACGAATAGCAGGGTATAGCCGTAGCGGGAGCCGCCGGCCAGGTCGGTGGCCCAATTGCCTGGGTCCATGAAGCCGACAGCAATCAGGAAGCCGGGACCAATAAAGCCGAGCATGCGCAACCAGAAGTGCTTGGATTGCGTAAGACGCACCGTGGAGTTCACGTCCGGCATGGAGGGACGTGAGAGGTACTGCGGTAAGGATCGCGTGGGAGGGTTATCAGACATGAGGCGGAGGCGAATCCATCAATGCAAGCGGGTCGCGTGTATTAATGATAATAAATTCTCATTATCTTTGCGAGTCTATTTGTGATTGCGCCGATTTTCAGGGGTCTAATTCGCGCAAAGCGAGAGGATGAGGCCAGTTTCGGAAGTACCGTGGACCGCGGAGACGGAGCCAAGGCGGCGATTCCCTGAGGGAATCGCCGCGCATGGATTTTTCGCAAATCTACAGCTTTTCGGGAAATGCGATATCAGGCCGTGGATTCGGGCTTGAGCCACACTCTTTCCGCGGCGGGCCGGCCGAGGGTGACTTGGCCCTCGCCGGTTTCAATGACAACGGTTTGGTCATAGTTGTGAGCGACGACCCTCAGCGAGGACCGCGGATCGATGCCGGCTTCGTGGAGGAAGAGCAGGAGTTTGGGATCGCGTTCGTAGAGGCTGGTGACGGTGTAATCGGCGCCTTCTTCTGCTTCGGAGAGGGGGACGAGGCCCCGTTTGCGGCGGCGGACCGGGCTTTCGGGCAGGACGGAATTGCCATGAGGGCAGGTGCCGCGCTCGCCGAGTTTTTCGATGAGTTTAGCTTCGAAGACGGGGGAGACGGCGTGCTCGAGGCGCTCGGCTTCGTCGTGGACCTGGTACCACTCCATGCCGAAGACCTCAGAGAGCATGC
>CAZWSD010000418.1:0-3308 GCA_964636535.1 uncultured Acidobacterium sp.
TGCACGCGATTACGCAGAAGGGGCGGGGATTTCAGCCGGCGATGGACAAGCAGAAGAAGTTCCATGGGCTGGGGCCGTTCGATCCGGAGACGGGCGAGACGAAGGCAGGCGGGCAGAAGACGTATTCGCAGGTGTTTGCCGAGTCGCTGGTGAAGCTGGCGGATGAGAACGAGAAGGTGGTGGCGATTACGGCGGCGATGCCGAATGGGACGGGGCTGGATGGGTTCCGGCCGCATCATCCGGGGCGGTATTTTGACGTGGGGATTGCCGAGGAGCATGCGGTGATTTTTGCGGCGGGGATGGCGACGAAGGGTTATCGGCCGGTGTGCGCGATTTATTCGACGTTTTTGCAGCGGGCGTTCGATCCGATTGTGCACGACGTGTGTTTGCAGAAGCTGCCGGTGATGTTCTGCATGGATCGGGCGGGGCTGAGCGGGGATGACGGGCCGACGCACCACGGGCTGTTCGATATTGCATATCTGCGCGGGGTTCCGAACATGGTGCAGATGGCTCCGACGAGCGAGGATGAGCTGGCGGACATGATGTACACGGCGCTGCAACTGGAGGGGCCGTCGGCGATCCGGTATCCGCGCGGGACGGGGCCGGGGGTGGCGGTGAAGGATCATCCGGTGGCGCTGCCAGTGGGGAAGGCGAAGGTGGTGGCCGATGGGAGCGATTTTGCGCTGCTGGGGCTGGGGACGCTGCTGCCGCTGGCCGAAGAGTTGCGCGAAGTGCTGGCGCATCAGGGGTACAGCGCGGCGGTGGTGAATCCGCGGTTTGTGAAGCCGCTGGATATGGATCTGCTGGCTGAGTATGCGCAGCGTGTGGCGGCGTTTGTGACATTTGAGGATCACGTGCTGCTGGGCGGGTTTGGGAGCGCGGTGATGGAAGCGCTGAACGAGATGGGGCTGACGACGCCGGTGATTCGGGTGGGCTGGCCGGACGAGTTTATTGAGCACGGGAAGGTGGATCGACTGCGTGCCAAGCATGGCGTGACGGTGGAGGCGGCGATGGAGAAGCTGGCGCCGTTTTTGCGGGCGCGGCGACCGCTGGCGGTGTGAGCCAGGCCGTTGCCAGTTTGTGACCTCGATGTTAGGTTCGAGTCGATTGCGAGGAGGGCGGCATGCCGGAAGCGGTGATCGTAAGCGCGGTGCGGACGCCAGTGGGCAAAGCGCCGAAGGGAAGACTGGCCAGGACGCGGCCGGATGACCTGGCGGCGATGGCGATCCAGGGCGCGCTGGCGCGGGTTCCGGAACTGGACCCAAAAGAGATAGAAGACGTGATTGTGGGCTGCGCGATGCCGGAGGGCGAGCAGGGGATGAACGTGGCGCGGATTGCGGCGCTACGGGCGGGGCTTCCGGTGGAAGGCGCGGCGATGACGGTGAACCGTTTTTGCTCGTCGGGGTTGCAGACGATTGCGATAGCGGCGCAGCAGATTCGCGGGGGGCAGACGCGGGTGGCGGTGGCCGGGGGCGTCGAGTCGATGAGCATGGTGCCGATGGGCGGCAACAAGCTGAGCGCGAATCCGTGGCTGATCGACCAGTACCCGGATGTGTACCTGTCGATGGGTTTGACGGCGGAGCGCGTGGCGGAGAAGTGCGGGATTACGCGCGAGGATGCCGATGCGTTTGCGCTGGCGAGCCACCAGAAGGCGCTGGCGGCGATTCGGGACGGGGTGTTTGCGGAGGAAAGTGTACCTGTAATAGTTACGAATGCGGCGCTGGGTGAAAGGCGGGGCTCTTTGAAGACGGAGACGGCCGAGATGACGGTGGACGAGGGGCCGCGGGCGGATACTTCGGCAGAGGCGCTGGCGAATCTGAAGCCGGCGTTCCACGCGAAGGGGACGGTGACGGCGGGAAATTCTTCGCAGACCTCGGATGGGGCGGCGATGGCCGTGGTGATGGACGAGACGCGGGCGAAGGAGCTGGGACTGAAGCCGCTGGCGCGGTTTGTGGCGTTTGCGACGGCGGGGACGCTGCCGGAGGAGATGGGACTGGGGCCGGTGTTTGCGATTCCGAAGGCGCTTCGGCAGGCGGGGCTGAAGCTGGACGAGATGGATTTGATCGAGCTGAACGAGGCATTCGCGGCGCAGTCGCTGGGGGTGATGCGCGAGTTGAGGATGGACGCGGCGAAGGTGAATGTGCATGGTGGCGCGATTGCGCTCGGGCATCCTTTGGGGTGCACGGGCGCGAAGCTGACGGCCACGCTGCTGCATGCGCTGAAGCGGCGCGGGCTGCGGTATGGGATGGTGACGATGTGCGTTGGCGGCGGGATGGGGGCTGCGGGGATCTTCGAAAACCTGAGCTAGCGGGGGTTGGAGGGGAGTGGAATTCACCGCGGAGAGCGCGGAGGTTCCAATGCATGGGTGCGCGTTTCTCCGATGGGGCATAAGCCGATGGCAGAGTTGTATTGGGTAGTTTCACTCTGCTGCCATTTTCCGAAGGCTCAAGGGCGGGATCATTACCGTCTGCGCGGTTGCGGGTCGAGGGGGGGTGAAGCCGACGCGGGGAAGCGAGCCGTTGTGGGAACGCGGTAGGATTGGGAGTTCTGGAGGGTGTGTTTATGGCGACAACGACGTCATCGGAAGTGGCGGTGGTGCGGGGCGGCGGAGCTTTTCTGCTGGAGGAGACCGCGCCCGAGAACGTGTTTACGCCGGAGGATTTTTCAGACGAGCAGCGGCAGATTGCCGGGACAGCGGCGGAGTTTGCCGAGAAGGAAGTGCTGGCGGCGGCGGAGGCGATAGAGGCGAAGGATTTTGCGGTGACGCGCGGGCTGATGAAGAAGGCGGGCGAGCTGGGGCTGCTGGCGGTCGATGTTCCGGAGGAGTATGAGGGGCTGGCGCTGGACAAGGTGACGTCGGCGATAGTGGCGGAGAATATTTCGAAGCTGGCGAGTTTTTCGGTGGCGTTCAGCGCGCATGTGGGGATTGGGACGCTACCGCTGGTTTGGTATGGGACGGAGGAGCAGAAGCGGAAGTATCTGCCGAAGCTGGCGACGGGGGAGTGGGTGTCGTCGTACGCGCTGAGCGAGGCTTCGTCGGGGTCGGATGCGATGAATATTCGGACGCGTGCTGTGCTGAGCGAGGATGGGCAGTCCTACATATTGAACGGCGAGAAGATGTGGATTACGAATGCGGGGATCTCGGAGCTGTTCACTATTTTTGCGAAGATTGTGGACGCGAAGGACGGGGACCTGGCGGAGGGGAAATTTTCGGCGTTCCTGGTGGAGCGCGGCACGCCGGGGCTGACGGTGGGCGCGGAGGAGCACAAGCTGGGGATTCGCGGGTCTTCGACTTGTCCGCCGGTGCT
>CAZWSD010000419.1:0-3299 GCA_964636535.1 uncultured Acidobacterium sp.
GCGCGAGCCGCACCGGCTGGTGGCGTCGAGTATCGGCGTGGCGATTCCGAGCGATCGGAATACCTACGGTTACTTGAGCGAGCACCACAGCTTTGGCGAGACCGAAGAGCAGGCCGGCGAGTATGCCGAGGAGCTGGCGGCGGAGATGCTGGCGACGACGCTGGATGTGGATTTTGATCCGGACAAGAGCTGGGACGAAAAGAAGGAGATCTACCGGATTTCGAACAAGATTGTGCGCACGGCGAACGTGACGCAGTCTGCGATCGGGGATAAGCGCGGTTTGTGGACGACGACGATCGCGGCGGCGATTCTGATATTCGAATAGGGAGCTTGGGTAAGAGACGAGGGCGCGGGCGCGAGGCTCGCGCCCTCTGAGTTTTTGGATGTTTTTTTGTGATGGAAGGTGCGATAGCTCACAGACCGTGCCGTTAATGAAAAGATAAATATTAGAAGTCGAGATGAATGCGATGAAAACAAAGAATTTCCGTGTGGGACTGATCCAGATGAGCTGTGGGCCGGATCCGGACGCGAACCTGGACAAGGCGTTGGAGCGGGTGCGAGTGGCGGCGAAGGAGGGCGCCGAAGTGATCTGCCTGCCGGAGCTGTTTCGGGCGCAGTATTTTTGCCAGCGGGAGGATATTGCGCTTTTCGACGAGGCGGAGCCGATTCCCGGGCCGAGCACGGAGGCGATTGGGAAGGTAGCGCGGGAGGCGGGGGTGACGGTGATTGCGTCACTGTTTGAGCGGCGGGCGCCGGGGCTTTACCACAATACGGCGGCATATCTGCGGCCGGATGGAGAGTTGGGGGGGATATACCGCAAGATGCACATTCCGGACGACCCGCTGTACTACGAGAAGTTCTACTTTACGCCGGGCGATCTGGGATACAGGGCTTATGAGACGCAGGTGGGGCGGGTAGGGACGCTGGTGTGCTGGGACCAGTGGTATCCGGAGGGCGCGCGGATTACGGCTCTGAAGGGGGCGACCGTGCTGTTTTACCCGACTGCGATTGGGTGGCATCCGGCGGAGAAAGAGGAATTTGGGAGGGCGCAGCAGGAGGCATGGCAGACCGTGCAGCGGGCGCATGCGATTGCGAACGGGGTGTACGTGGCGGCGGTAAATCGGGTGGGTCATGAGCAGGGCGATGTGCGCGGGAAGCGGGTGGACGGGCCGGGGCTGGAGTTCTGGGGCGGGTCGTTTCTGGCCGATCCGTTCGGTCGGGTGGTGGCGCAGGCCGGGCAGGACCGGGAAGAGACGCTGATCGGCGAGATCGACATGAGGGTGCTGGAAGATACGCGGCGGAACTGGCCGTTTTTGCGGGACCGGCGGATTGACTCGTATGAGCCGATCGTGCACCGGTTTCTGGATGGGGGGCAGTAATGGCGGTGGTTCAGGTGACAACGCCGAAGCGTGCGATGACGGGGACTCCGCGGTCGCGCGGCTACCGCATGCCGGCCGAATGGGAACGGCACGCGGCGACGTGGATTGCGTGGCCGCGGAATCGGAAGGACTGGCCGGGGAAGTATCAGCCGATTCCGTGGGTGTATGCCGAAGTTGTGCGTCACCTGGCGCGTGTGGAGAGGGTGCACATTGTGGTGAGCGATGCGACCACGGAGAGTCGCGTGCGCGGGATACTGAAGCGTGCGATGGTGGAGCAGGAGAATGTGCGCTATCACCGCTGGCCGACCAACCGGGTGTGGACGCGGGATTCGGGTCCGATATTTGTGAAGAAGGCGCAGGGCGAGCCAAGGACGGCGGTGACGAACTGGAAGTTCAACGCCTGGGCGAAGTATCCGGACTGGCAACTGGATGACCAGATTCCGGTGCGGGTGGCGGATGCCCTGGATGCGCCTTGCTGGTCGCCGAAGATCAACGGCAAGGCTGTGGTTCTGGAAGGCGGTTCGATTGACACGAATGGCGGGGGAGTGTTGGTGACGACCGAGGAGTGCCTGCTGAGCGAGGTGCAGGAGCGGAATCCTGGCGTGACGAAGGGGCAACTGGAGAAGGTATTTTCAGATTACCTGGGAATAGAGCAGGTGATCTGGCTGGGGCGCGGTGCGGCGGGCGACGATACGCACGGTCACGTGGATGACATAACGCGATTTGTGGGGAGGAACCGGATATTGACGGCGGTGGAGCCGAACAAGGCGGACGAAAACCATGAGCCGCTGAAGGAAAATCTGGAACGGCTGCGGGAGGCACGGAATCTAAATGGGCAACCTTATGAAATTGTGACCCTGCCCATGCCTGGGCCGGTAATTTTTGAGGGGCAGCGACTGCCTGCCAGTTACGCCAACTTTTACATTGCCAACGATCTTGTATTGGTGCCAACCTTTAACGACCCGAACGACCGGCGGGCGCTGAATACGCTGGCGAGGGTGTTTCCCGAGCGGGAAGTGGTGGGGATACACTGTGGGGATTTTATTTGGGGCCTCGGAGCGTTGCACTGCATGACCCAGCAGCAACCGGAGTAGGGAATGAGAGCGGTGATAAACAACCTGGAATGGCTGGACGGGTGGTACCAGCAGCAGTGCAATGGGGAGTGGGAGCACAGCCGGGGCGTTCAGCTTGAGGCGCTGGAGCAGCATGGCTGGCAGTTGACGATCAGCCTGAGGGGGACGAGCGCGGAGAATGCCGCGCCGCAGAAGTTGAGCCTGGACAGTTCGACGGGTGACTGGATAGCGTGCTCGATTTCGCCAGACCGATTTGAGGGCTCGGGCGACAAGCGCAAGCTGGAACAGATTATCGGCATTTTCAGGAAATGGGTGGACAGGCCCGAGGGGCCTGAGAATCCGTCGCTATTCGAGACGGGAACGCGGATTTTGTGACACAGACGGATACAAATCGGCCGGCGCAAGGGGAAGCGCCGGATGCAGAATGGATGCGGGCGGCGATCGAGGAAGCGCGGGCGGCGGAGGCCGCGGGCGAGGTTCCGATTGGCGCGGTGGCGGTGATGGAGGGCAAGATTGCGGGTCGTGGTCAGAACCGGGTGATGCGCGACCTGGACCCGACGGCGCATGCCGAGATTGTGGCCCTGCGGCAGGCGGCGGCCGCGATGGGGAATTATCGGCTGACCGAGTGCAGGCTTTACGTAACGCTGGAGCCGTGCGCGATGTGCGCCGGGGCGATGGTGCATGCACGGCTGAAGCGGCTGGTGTATGGGGCTGCCGATCCCAAGGCGGGCGCGGCGGGATCGGTGCTGCAGGTGCTGAATCATCCCAGGCTGAATCATCAGATGAAGGTGACGGCGGGAGTGCAGGGTGAGGAATGCGGGCAGATGCTGCGGGAGTTTTTCCGGGC
>CAZWSD010000420.1:0-3295 GCA_964636535.1 uncultured Acidobacterium sp.
GACATCGTCGGAGAATTCGCCCTCTCCGCGGTCGAAGATGTAAACGACGCCGTACACGCCGCAAAATCGGCTTTCGCGGCCTGGCGCCTCACCCCCGCGCCCAAGCGTGCGGAAATCCTCTACCGCACAGGCGAAATTCTCACCCGCCGCAAAGAGGAGTTCGCCCGCGCCATGACCCGTGAAATGGGCAAAGTCCTCAGCGAAACCCGCGGCGACGTCCAGGAAGCCATCGACACCGCCTTCTACATGGCCGGCGAAGGCCGCCGCCTCTTCGGCCAGACCACCCCCTCCGAGCTCCGCAATAAGTTCGCCATGTCTGTCCGCATGCCCATCGGCGTCGCCGGCATGATCTGCCCCTGGAACTTCCCCATGGCCATCCCCTCCTGGAAGCTCTTCCCCGCTTTGGTTTGCGGCAACACCTGCGTCATCAAGCCCGCCGAAGACACACCGCTCTCCACCATCCACCTCGTCGAATGCCTGATCGAAGCAGGCCTGCCCGCCGGCGTCGTCAACATCGTCACCGGCTTCGGCCCCGAGGCCGGCGCGCCCATCGTCGAACACCCCGGCGTAAGCATCGTCTCCTTCACCGGTTCCAGCCAGGTAGGCCGCTCCGTCGGACAGGCCGCCGCCGCGCACAACAAGCCCTGCTCGCTCGAAATGGGCGGCAAAAACGCCATGATCGTCCTCGCCGACGCCAACCTCGATCTCGCCCTCGACGGTGCTCTCTGGGGCGCGTTCGGAACCTCCGGCCAGCGCTGCACCGCCACCAGCCGCATCATCGTCGAGCACTCCGTTGCCGAAGAGTTCACCTCGAAGCTCGTCGCACGCGCCAAAGCCCTCCGCGTCGGCGACGGCCTCGACGAATCCATCCAGATGGGCCCGCAGATCAACGCGCAGCAGATCGCTACTTCAGAGAAATTCTGCAAAATCGCCCTCGAAGAAGGCGCCAAAATCCTCTGCGGCGGCCATCCCCTCACCGGCGGAGCCTACGACAAAGGCACCTTCTTCGCGCCCACCGTCGTCGCGGGCGTCAAACCCCATATGCGCATCGCGCAGGAAGAAGTCTTCGGCCCGGTCGTCAGCATCCTCGCCTGCTCCGGCTACGACCACGCCATTGAAATCGCCAACGGAATCTCCTACGGCCTCTCCACCGCGCTCTACTCCCGAAACGTCAACTACGCATTCCAGGCCATGCGCGATCTCGAAGCCGGCATCACCTATATCAACGCGCCCACCATCGGCGCAGAAGTCCACCTGCCCTTCGGCGGCGTCAAACATACCGGTAACGGTCACCGCGAGGGCGGAACCGGCGCGCTCGACTTCTACTCCACCTGGAAGGCCTGCTACATCGACTTCTCCGACAAGCTGCAGCGCGCCCAGATCGACAACGCCGATTAATCCACTCTCATCCCCAACCCAAAGGCCCGGCTCACAGCCGGGCCTTTGCCTTGCTCACCTCACTCCCGCCCACCTCCCCGAGCCTTCAAATTCCTCCCAATTTCCTTCCTCCACACCGAAACACCTCTCTCAAATGAGGTATGCTTTTCTGTTTGCCTCTCGTGCCGAACGCACCTCCGGGGCAGACAAATTCGCCGCGCTCCCTCACGGATACGGCCCCAAAGAGACCACCATGATCATCGGAGTTCCAAAGGAAGTCAAAGACCACGAGAGCCGCGTCGGCATCACCCCGGCCGGCGCAAAAGAACTCACCGCCGCCGGCCACAAAGTGCTGGTCGAAACCCACGCCGGCTCGCTCTCAGCCTTCACCGACGATGAGTACCAGGCCGCCGGCGCTGAAATCACCGGCAATGCCGCCGAAGTCTGGGACCACGCCGAAATGATCGTCAAGGTCAAAGAGCCCGTCCAGAAGGAGTACCTTTTCTTCCGCCCCGGCCTCGTCCTGTTTACCTACCTCCACCTCGCGCCCCTGCCCGAGCTCACCGATCACCTCCTCCAGAAAAATGTCACCGGCATCGCCTATGAAACCATCCGCGATCGCCACAACGCACTGCCCCTCCTCACCCCCATGTCTGAGGTCGCCGGCCGCATGTCCGTGCAGGTCGGCGCCGCTTATCTTGAAAAGGAACGCGGTGGACGCGGCCTGCTCCTCGGCGGCGTTCCCGGCGTACCTCCGGCCAGCGTCTGCATCATCGGCGGCGGCATCGTAGGCACCAACGCCGCCAAAATCGCCATCGGCATGGGCGCTAAAGTCACCCTCGTCGATCTCAACCTGAACCGCCTCCGCGAGCTTGACGACATCTTCAACGGCCGCATCTACACCCTCGCCTCCAACTCCTACAACGTCTCCCACGCCGTCCGTGAGGCCGATCTCGTCATCGGCGGCGTCCTCATCCCCGGCGCCGCCGCGCCCAAAATCGTGACCCGTCACATGGTCTCCACCATGAAGAAGGGCGCCGTCATCGTCGACGTTGCCATCGACCAGGGCGGCTGCATCGAAACCGCGCATCCCACCACCCACAGCGATCCTGCCTATGAAGTCGATGGCGTCGTCCACTACTGCGTCACCAACATGCCCGCCGCCGTCCCCAACACCTCCACGCTGGCCCTCACCAACGCCACCTTCCCCTACGTCATGCGCCTCGCCAAATTGGGCCCCAAGGCAGCCATCCTTGAAGATGCAGGCCTCGCCGACGGCGTCAACACCTTCAACGGCATCCTCACCTGCGAGCCCGTCGCCGTATCCCAGCAAAAATCCTGGAAAGGCATCCGCACGCTGCTGCAATAGCCACGCCATCACTCGCATTGCAAAAAAAAACGGGCGCGGCTCAATTTGAGGCGCGCCCTTCTGCTTGTGAGTCGTGCGAGAAAAATTCTACTGCATCGTGATCGCCTGATTCGTCCGGAACACCAGCAGCGTCTCGGCCGGAATCACAATCTGCTTGTTGCCCGTAAATGCCGATCCCGCCGTACCAGCGCCGGCACCCGCCAGGCCGCCGATCAGCGCGCCCTTGCCACCCCCCGCAATGCCGCCAATAATCGCGCCCAGCGCTCCGCCACCACCGGCCATAATACCGGTCCGCCGCCCCTTGCCTCTTTGAACATCAGCAATCGAACTCGTCATCACCGGGAAACTGTGGCTCCCCACCCGGACCCGCTCTAACCGAAGCACCAGCTGAGCATTACCCGCAAACCGGCCCAAGGGCTTGGCGTCCACCACCAGCCCCTCGGCTGGCGAGTTCTGCGGAATCACAACCTGGCCATTCACCACAACCGGGTGCGCTACCGTCGCCGAAAAAGTATCTCCGCTCCGGCTGATCTTCGAACCAAGATCCTG
>CAZWSD010000421.1:0-3290 GCA_964636535.1 uncultured Acidobacterium sp.
CCAGACCTTTCCTGGCAAATGGCTGGCTCCGGAGCGAGACTGACGCCGCATTCGCGGCCGGAAAAACCATTTGTACTTACTTCTGATTGTAACTCTGTAGAGACGGCCTCGGCCCCGGAGCCACGCGCCCCAAGCCGCGGCGGCACCCACCCTCGAGCGCGACAACAAGGGCCCGCCGATACCTCGCCACCATTGCGCAAACATGCCTTGTCTGCCGCCATGCCGGGGCCGGAACCGCACGCGGCTTCGGCCGTCTCCCGTGCGCTCGCTCCTCGCCCCCGCGGTCTGGATCGAGATGCCCCGCGGCGGCGGCGTCCGCAAGGATCGCGGCAGTGCCGGACAAGGCCCGCAATCGCTTCCGGTACCAGTAAACACCCAGCTTTACGAATTGCGTTCCACGGAGCGAAACCGTCCGCCATAAGCTGTCAGTGAAATCCGGTTTGGCATAAGCGGGTCTATCTCACAGGTGGAATCTCCAGCCATCGTTCAGGCCCACAAATGCGCGGCAGAAGAGGAACAGTCTGCGGCAGGCATCGTTTTGCCGCATGCAATCCCCTCAGTTCCCGGTGGCCGGATCATTCCACAATCAAAATTGGATCGTAAGGCCCGATCCCCCCTCGCTTGCCGCGCCCGTTGCGGCTATGCTGTACAAAAGCCCGATTTATGCCAAGTTCGCCGCAAGACCCTCGCATCGCTCCTCACGTCGGGCACTCTAACGGGGCTGCTACTCTCCAGGCCCATGGCGACAGATGGGTCGTCGTCATCGGAGTCCTCAAGCTCCTGCAGGGCCTCTTCTTCATGCTCGTGGGCGTCGGCACCGTCCACCTCATTCACCGTGACCTGGTCGGCTTCCTCAACCATTGGATCGTCCTCGGCCTGCGCCTCGACCCCGACAGCCACGCCGTCAATTTCCTCCTCACCAAGGCCGCCCTCATCAGTTCTCACGATCTCCGAATGCTCAGCCTCGGCGTCTTCCTCTACGCCGCCATCGATCTCACGCAAGGGGTCGGACTTGTCTTGGAAAAGGTCTGGGCCGAGTACGTCACCCTCTTTGTGACTGCTGCCTTTCTTCCATGGGAGTTCTTCGAGCTCATCCGCAGGGTAACTCCCCTCCGCGTGGGCCTCGTAACCCTGAACCTTCTCATCGTTTTCTACCTGTTGTGGTTGGTCCAGGCCAATGCGCGCCGCCGCTTGCGGCGCTTCGTCCATAGAAACTCCCGCCATTAAGCCGGTTTCCCGCGATTGCAAGACCCTCGCCCCAAAGGGGAATCAAGATGAGCAACCACTACATTTTGGGTTGCCTTTTCCTTTACCCCTTACGCATAGACCTTCGCGATTCAGTCTTCGCCAAGCCTTCGCCTTTTTGGCGACTCCCACCCTAAATAGTTGATTTTTTAGGTTTGACACTGTCGCTGACTGCGCTACGATGGTGGACAAATGTGGTCAAAAGTGGAGCGCAGTTCAAGATTTTTGACAGTTCGACGATAACGGCAACAGATTACTGCACTTTTTGGTTCTTTCAGTTTCTTTCCTCCACGTCGAATCAGGGTGATCAACGATGTTTCGCGGTAACCATCCAACCCGGGTCGATGAAAAAGGGCGCCTCAAGCTCCCCGCGGAGTTCAAGCGCAGGATTGACGAGCAATACGGCACCCAGTTCTACATCACCAGCAAGGACGGCAAGGCTGCCGAGGTTTACCCCCTGCAGGAATGGGAAAAGATCGAGCAGAAGCTCGCGGCCATCCCCAGCATGAATCCTGCAAAGAAGAAGTTTCTTGACCGGGTCAACTATTACGGCCAGGTCACCGAGATGGATGCGCAGGGCCGGGTTCTGCTGCCCCAGATCCTGCGCGAATCGGCGAAAGTCACCGGCGATGTTGTCGTCTTCGGCATGCAGACGTACCTCGAGGTCGCAAACCGCGAGGCCTTCCTGCAAAACATGGAGCAAAACCCGCTCTCCCAAGACGATGAGCAGACGCTGGCAAGTTTTGGCTTGTAAACGCCCCCAAGGGGGAGCACATGGAACGTGAACCTCATGTGCCGGTTCTTTTAAAAGATGCGATCCATTTCCTCAATGTGCGACCGGGCGGCACTTACGCCGACGCCACCCTGGGATTCGCAGGGCACTCGACGGCTATTGCAAGGCTGCTCGGTCCCGAAGGAACGCTCATCGCCTTTGACCGCGATCCGGAAGCCATGATTCTGGCCCGCGAACGCATCCAGGCATTGCGCGAAGAGCTCGGCCCGGAGATGCCGGCCGTGGTCCTGCATGACACCGAGTTCGACGAGGCCCAGCGGCTGATCCAGCCAGGCAGCCTCGACGGCCTGCTGGCCGACTTCGGCGTCAGCTCTATGCAGTTTGAACAAGCGCACAGAGGATTCAGTTTTCAGGCGGAAGGCCCTCTCGACATGCGGATGAATCCGCGCCAGGGCGTCACCGCCGCACAGGTGGTAAACCAGTTCGGCGAAAAACAGCTCGCCGACCTGATTTACGAATTCGGAGAGGAAAGGAGGTCGCGGAGAATCGCCAGAGCCATTGTCCGGGCACGGCCGATCAGCACTACCGCGCAGCTTGCGCGGGTTGTTTCGGCCGCTGCCCCGGCGATGAAATCCGAGCGGATTCACCCGGCGACCCGAACCTTTCAGGCCCTCCGAATTTACGTAAATCAGGAACTGGGGCAAATCGAGGCGCTCATGCACGCAGCGCCAGCGCTTCTAAAACCGGCCGGAAGGCTGGTCGTCATCAGCTTCCACTCCCTCGAAGACCGCATTGCCAAAGATGCGCTCCGCGAGGGAGCCAGGCAGGGAATCTACGAATTGCTCACACGCAAGCCGGTCACGGCCGGCCCGGAGGAAACGGATCGCAATCCCCGCGCGCGCAGCGCGAAACTGCGTGCCGCGGAACGCAAATGAAGGCAGGGGCTGAGGGCTGCAAGCCGTCGGCCACACAAAAAATCGGGCCCAGGGTCGTCCCACCGAAACAAAACAGCGAAAGTAACACCTCAGACGACTTCTGCAGCTTCAATTCCTTCCCAACTCAGCGGCCCTGGCCCGGTCGTTCAGGAAGGAAAAACAGCAGTACCGGCAAGGAATTCAGGAGAAGAACATGGCGACACAGGTCATGACAGGGTTGGACGGGTTGGGTGCGGGGCGCTCTCATCGCGATCGCGTGCAGGAGCGCATCCGCGAGCGTAATCTGTCGTTGCTGGCAGCCCAGCAGCGCGCGCGCCGCGGTCCCACGCCCGAGGTCTTCTTCGCCAAAAAAATCGACAACACCCGCCTCGTCAAGG
>CAZWSD010000422.1:0-3021 GCA_964636535.1 uncultured Acidobacterium sp.
GCCTGCAGCAGATCCTTGTTCAGGTTCTTGATCACCGCGTTCTGCTTCAGGATCTTCGCGTTCTCTTCCTTCAGCTTCGCCAGTGCCTTCTGCTGCTCCGGCGAGAGCTTCTTGATGTATGACGCCCGCGATAAATCAAAGTTCGCCGTCGTCGTCTGCCCGCCCAGGATCTTCACTTCATTGATCTGGTCAATCACCTGGCCCTTCGGCGTATTAGGCTCCCGCAGCGTCGCCATGTATGTCCCAACCGCGATCCCCGATCCCGTATAGTTCCCACTCGCATCCGTCTTGAACGTGTACTTCGCCGTCTTCGATCCCTCCGGCATCAAATCGATGATCCCGTTCGTGATCGCAGCTCCCGTCGGGTCGTTCACGTAGCCCTTGATGCTGCCCGTCTGTGTCGGCGTCTGCGCCATGGCCGGCGACATTGCCGGAATCAGAGCTGCAATCGCAACCGTCAGCCACAATTTCTTCCAGTTCATTTCCCTTTTCTCCTGAACCGCGCGCCCTCAGGACCGCACGGTTGGTTTGCCTGCATCAGTCTGTCCACTTTCGGTCCGCGCGTAAGGAATCGGGTCCGCAACCCCCGCTTCCCGAAAGGCGCGCAGCCGGAGAACGCAGCTCTCGCATTCGCCACACGCCTCCTCCGCGCCGGAATAGCACGACCACGTTAAATCCAGCGGTGCGCCCAGTTCAAGACCTAGCGCCACAATCTCCCGCTTCCGCATCCCAATCAATGGCGTCTCCACACGGATCTCCCCATCCCGCGTCCCCGTCTCGATCACTCGCTGAAACGCCTCATAATACGCCGGTCGACAGTCCGGATAACCTGAACTGTCCTGCTCCACCGCTCCTATCATTACCCGCTTCGCGCCCAGCACCTCCGCCCAGCTCACCGCCGCGGACAGAAAATGCGCATTCCGAAACGGCACATACGTCACTGGAATCTCCGCCCCAATAGCCGCTTCCTCCTCCGGCGCCTTCGGCACCGCAACTCCCTCATCCGTCAGCGCGGAACCACCAATCCGGCGAAAAACATCCATCTTCAATCCCAGAAACTCCCTCATTCCCAGCCGCTCCGCGATCGCTCGCGCACACTCCAGCTCCCGCTCCTCCGTCCGCTGACCATATCCAATATGCAGCGCGTACGCCTCATATTCCCGCGCCGCCAGCGCCGCGCAAACGCACGAATCCATGCCCCCGGAAAGACATACTACCCCTCGAACCCGCTCTTTTGCCATTTCTCCTAGAATAACCCGCCCCCGCATCCTTCGTTTCCTGCCTCAATCGGGCCCATCTAAAATACACCCTCCCACCTCACACTCTCCCCGCTTCATTTCGACCCCCCCATTACCCACGTACCCTGGGAGTAACCCATCCCTCATTCCCCCAATCGTTCTTCGCCGCTAAAGTAGTATGGTGAACCTGCCGAGACTCTCTCTCCCAGGAGGCGCCCCATTACTCAGATCCGGCTCGACCAGATGCTAGTTCGCGCTGGTCTCCTCTCTGACGAGGAAATCGCCAACGCGGCGAATTCGCAGTCGCTCTCAGGCCGTGCCCTGGGCGAACACCTCCCCGCGCCTGCAGACACCGAGCCAGAGGTCACCGATCCCCACCAGAACCGCGCCCCCAGGGAACCCGCCTCCCTCGCTCATACCGGCATCGACTCCACCGATCTCCTCCTGCTCCTCCTCAAACTCATCCACATCGAGCGCCTCTACACCGTCGCCCAGTTCTCAAACGCCATCAAGCTGCCGCCCCACCTCGTCGCCGAGCTCGTCCGCACTGCCGTCGAACGCCACCTCCTCCAGTCCAACGGAAGCCCCGACTCCAAGTTCGCAAATATTCGCTACGCCCTCACCGATGACGGCAAACGCGAGGCCCTCGACGCCCTCCAGATCACCCGCTACACCGGCCCCGCTCCAGTCCCCCTCGACGACTTCACGCAGCAAATCGCCCGCCAGAAGCTCAACAACGAAGTCATTACCCCGCAGCGCATCCGCGAGGCCCTCGCTGACCTCGTCGTCGACGAACGCCTCGTCGAGCAAAGCGGCCCCGCCATGACCAGTTGCCGCGCCATCCTCCTCTATGGACCACCCGGAAACGGCAAAACCTCCGTCGCCGTCCGCCTCGCCACCGTCTTCGAGGAGGTCATCTTCGTCCCCCACGCCATCTCCATCGACGGTCAGATCATCCGCGTCTTCGACATGGCCGTCCACGAACCCGTCGAACACGACCTCCCGGTCCGCGAGGATGACTTCTCCCTCATCCGCCACAGCCCCCACGACTTGCGATGGGTCCCCTGCCGCCGCCCCATCGTCGTCACCGGCGGCGAACTCACCCTCGAAATGCTCGACCTCCGCTACGACAACATCAGCAACCTCTACGAGGCTCCCCTCCACATGAAGGCCCTCGGCGGGTGCCTCTTCATCGATGACTTCGGCCGCCAGCTCCTCAGCCCCACTCACCTGCTCAACCGCTGGATCGTCCCCCTCGAAAGCCGCATGGACTTCCTCCGCCTCCAGAACGGTAAAACCTTCCGCATCCCCTTCGAGGAACTCCTCATCTTCTCCACCAACCTCGACCCCGAAGACCTCATGGACACCGCCTTCCTGCGCCGACTGCCATACAAAATCGAGGTCCCCGCCCCCAGCCTGGAACACTTCTACGGCATCTTCGAAATTGAAACCGCCAAATACGGCATGGATTTCAACGACCAGGTCTTCGACCGCATCGTCAATCGCATCACACAGGAAAAAGGCCTCGAACTCGCCGCCTACCACCCCCGCTTCATCGTCGAACAGGTCGCCGCTACCTGCCGCTTCCTCGGACTCCCCATCCACCTCAATCAGCGCTTCGTCGACCACGCCATCGACAATCTCCGCGTACGCCGCCCCGACGAGCAGTCCCGCCACTTCACGCACGCACGCATCTGATCAAAACCCACTCTCCGCACACCCGCAAAAACGCCGCCACCACACTGCGCTTCTCCCCGCACTACTGAAAAATCCTTCTCCGCGC
>CAZWSD010000422.1:3031-3286 GCA_964636535.1 uncultured Acidobacterium sp.
CCACCCTCAACGTTTCGCCGGCATCGAAAACCACCATCGCAACCTACCGGCACGCTTCTCCCCCATTCGCCCCGACGGCCAGCCTCCAGGCCTCAAACGCCCCCAGCGCCCGCTCGCACTGCATCCGGTGCCGCTCCTTCTTGTCGCGCACCCTCCGCCTCGTCTCCTCTTCCAGCGGCTCCAGCAGATCAAATGTAATATTCGCCGGCTGGAATCGCTTCAGATCCGCCCTCGTAATGTAATTCACCAGCGAAC
>CAZWSD010000423.1:0-1931 GCA_964636535.1 uncultured Acidobacterium sp.
GGCACGTGATCGTGGCCGTAAACAAGATGGACCTGGTGGATTACAGCGAAGAGGTGTTTCAGAAGATCCGGCAGGATTTTGAGGCGTTTTTGAAGGCTGCGAATGCTGACGAGCGTCCGGTGGAGTTGTATTTTCTGCCGGTGAGCGCGCTGCTGGGCGTGAACGTGGCGAAGCGTTCGCCGGAGGCGACGCCGTGGTACACGGGGCCGTCGCTGCTGGAATTGCTGGAGGCGCTGCCGAGCGTGGAGGATACGAGCGGCGCGGCGTTCCGGTTTCCTGTGCAGCGGGTTGTTCGTCCGGACCAGTATTTTCGCGGGTTCGCGGGGCAGGTTGCCTCGGGTTCGATTCATGTAGGCGACGTGGTGACGGTGCTGCCTTCGGGGCGGAAGTCGCGTGTGGAACGGATTGTGACGTACGACGGCGACTTGCAGGAGACGCATGCGCCGTTTTCTGTGACGCTGACGCTGGAAGACGAGGTGGATATCAGCCGCGGCGATTTGCTGGTGCGTAGCGGCGAAGAGGCGCAGCTTTCGCGGCGGTTTGCGGCTTCGCTGGTGTGGATGGACGGGCAGGCGCTGGATCCGACGCGGCGCTACCTGCTGAAGCACGCGAGCCACACGGTTCCGGTGCGGGAGCTGGGCGTGCGGCACAGAGTGGATGTGGGTACTCTGGAAGAGTTTTCCGCAGACGCGCTGCAAATGAACGAGATTGGCGTTGTGGAAGTTGAGACTCGGCGTCCGATTGCGCTGGACCGGTATGCGGAGGTTCGTGGCACGGGCGCGTTTGTGCTGATTGACGGGCGTACGAATGGGACGGTGGCTGCGGGGATGGTTCGGGAGATCCACAAGGATGAGCCGCACGCAAACCACAAGGGGCCGGTGACGGCGGCGCAGCGCGCAGCGCGCTGGGGGCACGAGGGCGAAGTGGTGGACCTGAGCGGCCCGGCGGGATTAGCGGATGCCTTGGAGCACGCGCTGTTTGACCTGGGCGCGGTGACGGTGCGGGCGCTGCAGCGCGCACCGGCCATGCACGCGGCGCTGGCATCTTCTGGACTTCTCGTGCTGGTGCACCACGAGAGCGAAGCGCCAGGGCATCTGAAGATTGGTGAGGCTGGCGCCGTGGAGGTTGCGACGGACGATATCGACGCCGCAGTGGCGGAGATTCTGAAGCAACTGCGCGGCCACAAGATTCTGCAATAGCAGCGAGGGACGATGAGCGAGAGTCTGAGCAACGAACTGAGCGAAAAGATCAAGCGGGTGAAAGCGCATCTGGCGAAGGCTTTTGTCGATGCGCCGGAGGCGGAGGGTGTGTGCCTGACGTGCAGCTTTCAGGCTGAGGATGTGCTGCTGCTGAAGCTGGCGATGGAACTGCGGCCGGAGATTCCGACGCTGTTTCTGGACACGGGCTATCACTTTGCGGAGACGTATGCGTATCGCGACCACATTGCGAAGGAGTGGGGCGTGAAGCTTGAGAACCTGCTGCCGGCGAAGACGGTGGCCGAGCAGGAGGCGGAGTTCGGGGTGCTGTACGAGACGGCTCCGGATCGGTGCTGCGGGATGCGGAAGGTGGAGCCGCTTTTTCGCGCAGTGGCGAAGTACAAGGTGTGGATTACGGGGCTGCGGCGCGAGCAGGCGAAGACGCGGGCGGGGCTCGAGGAGTTTGCGCCGTTTACACTGCCGGGCGGCGAGCAGGTTATGAAGGTGAGCCCGCTGGCGGACTGGACGACGAAGGATGTGTGGCACGCGTGCCAGCATTACGGGATTCCGCTGCTGCCGCTGTATGAGAAGGGGTATTCGTCGATAGGGTGCGAGCCCTGCACGTCGCTGCCGGTGGATCTGAATGATCCGCGGTCGGGCCGTTGGGCCGGGCGCAAGGTGGAATGCGGGATTCATATAGAAGCCGCTCCGGCAAGGCCGTAGCCGGGATGCAAT
>CAZWSD010000423.1:1941-3285 GCA_964636535.1 uncultured Acidobacterium sp.
GATCGGGTTTGTGATTGCCACGTTCATCACATTGACGGGGGGTGGGCGCGGGGACGATTACGGTTCCGCTGCAGATCCTGTTTCTGCACGTGTCGGCGGCGGTGGGGCTGATGTATTCGGCGGCCGTGAAGCTGGTGCTGGTGCCTGCGCAGGTTTTGCGGCGCAATGTGAACTGGCGGACGCTGGGATAGACGCTGGCGGGCGGCGTGCCGGGCGTGGTGATTGGCTCTTTGGTGCTAGCACTTTGTGGACGCTGGCGCGGAGCGGGGCGTGGAAGGCACGCTGGGTCTGATCCTGTTGTTTACGGCGAGTTACCAGATTATTTTTTTGTTTCGGTCGCCGGAGGGGCGGCGGGAACGTCCGGAGAAGCCGCAAGTCCTGCCCTTCCTGTTGCTGCCGTTGGGGGCGGAGGTGGTTTTTTCCCTCGGCGCGCTGGGCAGCGCGGCGCTGCTTTCGCTGACGAAGCTGACGCCGGCGCAGGTGGTGGGAGCGGATGTTGCCTTCGGTTTTCTGATTTCGCTGATCGACAGCGGGGCACACTGGTTTACGCACAGCATGAATCCTGAGCTGCTGCTGCCCCTTACTCAGACGGCCTCCTAGTAGAGGGTGGCGCTTTTGGAGTGGCGCTGGGGGCGACGCTTTCGACAAAGGCACCAAAGAAGCCGCTGAAGTTTGCATTGTGGATTTGGCTACTTCTGATTGGCGGGATGTTCTTGTACCGGGTCGTGTAGGCGTGACGTTTGGGATTGCGTTGGAATAGTAAGATTGGCTGCCAAAATAGGTCAGCGATCGGCGATCTTCTCCGTCTAAAAAAATGTGATCAGGAAAATCTATCTGTTTTGGCGTGGTCGCGCCGCGAGTCGGCTGCGAGTGTCCTGCATTCTGCTGGGAGTCTGCGGCATGGCGATGGTTTCGGCAGCGGGCGCGCAGGCGGGGCAGTGGCATCCGGCGCATCCGCATCCGCGTTGGCATTCGCGGCATCCGTGGGGTCCACCGTGGAAGGCGCCGGTGGCGCACTCGGCGTCGTTTTATATGGGGCCGTCGAAGATCGAGGTGGATTTCGAGCCGGGGCAACTGGATCTTTCTGAGCGGCAGGTTCTGCGCTGGGTGAAGGATGCGGCAAGTTCGGTGGCAACGTATTACGGGCAGTTCCCGGTGCCTCTGGACCGGATCTTGATTGAGCCAGTGCCGAATGCCGAAGGGGTGCTGAGCGGCACGACATGGGGCGATGTGGACGGCGATCCGGCGTTTACTCTGATGCGCGTGGGGCAGAATACGACGCCCGAAGAGCTGAATCGCGACTGGATGATGACGCACGAGATGGTGCACACGGCATTTCCGACG
>CAZWSD010000424.1:0-3279 GCA_964636535.1 uncultured Acidobacterium sp.
TTGATGCCGGAGGGATCGAAGACTGCGAAGTACACGTTCAAGACGGATGCGAGCGGGAACTACACGGGATCGGGGATCGCGGTGGGGACGTACATGGCGACCCTGCGGGAGCCGAATACGCCGAAGGGCCAGGTGATTGACCAGATCAATGAAGTGAAGATCCTTGGCGGTCAGACGACGACGGCGAACTTTGATCTGTCGCGGGCGTCGTACATCAAGAAGCTGTCGCCGGAGCAGCAGAAGGCACTGGAGAAGCTGAAGGCGGAGAACGCGAAGATCCTGAAGCAGAACGCGGTGATCAAGAACCTGAACAAGGACCTGCTGCAGGCGCGGAAGGACAACGCGAGCAAGAACTTTGCGGCGGCCGATGCGCTGATGACCCGGGATACGGCGGCGATGCCGAATGCATACCTGTTATGGGTGGAGCTGGGCACGGCGCAACTGGGCGAGAAGAAGTTCAATGACGCGATTGCATCGTTGACGAAGGCGATATCGCTTGACCATGCGAGCAAGAAGCCGAACCTGGAGGTGGCCGGGATTGCGGGCAACGTGCTGGGCGAGGCGTACGGAGACGCGGGGCATTACCAGAAGTCGGATGCGGCGTATGCGGCGGCGGCGCAGGCGGATCCGAAGAACGCGGCGATGTACTACCTGAATGAAGCGATTGTGATGAGCCGGAACGGTCAGAATGATTTGACGGTGAAGGCGGCGGATGCGGCGATCGCGGCGAATCCGCAGGGACCGATTCCGTACTATCTGAAGGGGCAGGCGCTGATCCAGAAGGCGACGGTGGACCCGAAGACGCAGAAGATTACAGCGCCACCGGGCTGCGTGGAGGCGTATCAGAAGTATCTGGAGCTTGCGCCGAACGGCGAGTTTGCGAACGATGTGAAGGGAGTACTTCAGTCTTTGGGACAGAAGATCCAGAGCTCAGTGCGTAATCGCCGATAGATTAACGAGTGAACGGGAAAGGGCGTCGCGGAGCGCGGCGCTCTTTTTTGTTTGGGGGCTGGGCGAAGCTGGACGGCGGTGTTGAAGGAGGAATGGATTGAAGGAACGGGTTTTGCGATACCGGGAGGCGGAGGCAGCGATACGGGGAGCAACGGATGAGGCGCGCGAGGCGCCGAAGCTGGTGGAGCGAATATCGCTGGCGGCGGCGCTGGGCCGGGTGGCGGCGGAGCCGCTGCGGGCGGACCGGGATCAGCCGCCGTTTACGCGGTCGACGCGGGACGGATTTGCGGTGCGGTTGGGGGATGTTACGGGTCCGATGAAGGTGGTGGGCCAACTGCGCGCGGGCGAGAGCTGGCGGGGTCGCGCGGTGGGCGCGGGCGAAGCGGTGGAAATCATGACGGGGGCGGCGGTTCCCGAAGGCGCGAATGCTGTAGTGATGGTGGAGCATGTGGAGCACAGCGGCGATACGGTGCGTCTGATACGGGGGCGACGGCTGGAGGTGGGCGAGAATATGGTTCCGACGGGGGCGGAGGCGCGCGCCGGGGACATGCTGGTGGATGTGGGCACGCGGCTGGGAGCGGCGCAGATAGCGGCTGCTGCGGTGGCCGGATATGCGGAAGTGGATGTGTACGGGCGGACGCGGGTGGCGATATTGTCGACGGGCGACGAGCTGGTGGAAGTGGAAGAGAAGCCGCAGGTGGGCGAGGTTCGTAACTCAAACAGTTACTCACTGGCGGCGCAGGTGACTGCGATGGGCGCGGAGCCGGTTCGTTTGCCTGTGGTGAAGGATGAGCTGGAGGCGACCGAAGAGGCGATTCGCGGGGCGCTGGGGTGCGACCTGGTGGTGATTACGGGCGGCGTTTCGATGGGGAAGTTCGATTATGTAGAGCGGGCGCTGGAGCGGATTGGGGCGGAGACGGTATTTACGGGGGCGCGGATACAGCCGGGCAAGCCGGTGGTATTTGGGCGGGTACCACAGGGGAGTGAAAAGAAGTTTTTCCTGGGTCTGCCGGGAAATCCGATTTCAACGATGGTGACCTTTGCGTTGTTTGGATCGCCGCTGGTGGCGGCGCTGGGCGGGGAGACGGATTCCCACTGGCCGCGCTGGACGCGGGGAAGGCTGACGGGGGAGGCGCGCGGCAAGGAAGGGCTGACGCGATTTGTTCCGGCGACGGTGGAGGGTTCGATTGAGGGGGTAAGGGTGACGCCCCGGGTGTGGCAGGGTTCGGGTGACGTGGCGAGCGGGGCGCGGTCGGATGGTTTCGCGGTGGTACCTGAAGGCGTGGAGCGGATGCCGGCGGGCGCGGAAGTGAGCGTTCTGCTGATAGGGTGAGTGGATGAGCAAACTATCGCATTTCGACGATGCGGGGCAGGCGCGGATGGTGGACGTGAGCGGGAAGGCGGCGACGCGTCGCGAGGCGGTGGCGCGGGCGTTTGTGGCGCTGACGGAGGAGGTTCTGGAGGCGCTGCCGCGGAATCCGAAAGGGAATCCTCTGGAGGTGGCACGGTTTGCTGGAATACAGGCGGCGAAGAAGACGGCGGATTTGATACCGATGTGTCATCCGCTGGCGCTGAGCTTTGTGGATGTGTCGGCGGAGGTTGTGGCTGGGGGCGTGGAGATTCAGGCGACTGCTGCGACGACTGCAGGGACGGGCGTGGAGATGGAGGCGCTGACGGCGGCGAGCGTGGCGGCGTTGACGGTGTATGACATGTGCAAGGCGCTGGACAAGGGGATTCGCATTGAGCGGGTGGAGCTGGTGCGGAAGAGTGGCGGGAAGAGCGGGGACTGGACTGGCCGTCCGGGCAAGGGCGCCTGACGGCGCAAAATGAAGAAATTTGCCTTGCTCCGCGGAGCGAGTGTTGTGCGCCCGGAGGAGTTCGGGGCGCGGGCGCGCGCGATCGCGTGACAAGTGTACTTGACACTAGCGGAGGTGGAATGTAAAGTGAGCTTGTCACTTGAAGGAGGGGGTATGAGTTTGTTTTGCAGGAAGAATATGACGCCGCTGCAGCGGAGTTCTTTCCGGTGGATGGGCGTGGCGCTGCTGCTGACGGTGATCGCGAATGTGGTGACGGTGGGCGGATCGAATCCGTTGGCCAAGGTGTTGCCTTTTCTTTCGGCCCTGGCGATTGTTCCGGGACACGTTTCTGCGTGGAAGATGATCGTGGCGGTGGTGGTGATGCTATTCCCGGTGTTGCTGGGCGTATTTGTAGCGGCTCGCTACCTGGCGGCGGAGCCGGATGAGTTTATTCGGGCGATGCTGATGCGGGCCTTTCTGTGGGGGATTGCCTGGACGCTGGCGGCGGACGCGGTAGCGGGAGTGTGGATGG
>CAZWSD010000425.1:0-3277 GCA_964636535.1 uncultured Acidobacterium sp.
CATCGCCGCGCACGTCGCGAATGCAGGCTTTTCAGTTTTACTTCTGGACATGGCGCTGCCCGGCGAGCGTGAGCGGAATTGCCTGGCCGCCCAAGCTCTGGAGAGTTTGAAGAAGTCGAAGCCGCCGGCATTTGTCGATCCGGCGCGAGCGTCCAATATCAGCATCGGAAATTTCGAGGACGATCTGGAGAAGTTGAAGACGTGCGACTGGATCATTGAGGCGGTCGCGGAAAATTTTGCCATCAAACGCGCGCTGCTCAGCAAGGTTGCATCGTACACCCGCGACAATGCAATCGTGACGACCAACACCAGCGGCCTGCCCGTGGGAATGATCGCGCAGGAAATGCCGGAATCGTTCCGCCGACGCTGGTTTGGCACGCATTTTTTCAACCCGCCGCGGTATATGCGGCTGGTGGAGGTCATATCCACGCCGGAGGCCGATGGGGAGCGGGTGCGGGCGCTGGCAGGGTTTATCGACCGCAGGCTTGGGAAGTCGGTGGTGTTCGCGCGGGACACGCCGAACTTTATCGCCAACCGGATCGGCACGTTTGCCATGCTGGAAGCGGTGCGGCTGATGCAGGCGCAGGGGCTGAGCGTAGAAGAGGTGGATGCGCTGACGGGATCGGCGATTGGGTGGCCGCGGACGGGGACATTCCGGCTGGCGGACCTGGTGGGGATCGACGTGCTGGCGGATGTGGCGGCGAATTTTGCTCGTTTGACCGGCAGCGCGGATACGGGTGTGCCGGAGTTCATCGGAAGGATGCTGGAGCGGGGCTGGCTGGGCGACAAGGCGGGGCAGGGTTTCTATAAGAAGGACGCGGCGGGGAAAGAGCCAGGGCGCAACCGGCTTGTGCTGGACTGGCGGACGCTGGACTACAAGGCTGCGGAACGGCCGTCGTTTGGATCGGTGGAGATGGCGAAGAATGCCGCGAGCACGGCGGAGCGGCTGCGGCTTTTGCTGGCGAACGATCCCAAAAAAGACAAGGCGGCGGTTTTTTTGTGGCCGCTGCTGACCGCAATTTGGAATTACGCGGCGGATTGCCTGCCGGAGATCGCTGATTCGGCGGCTTCGGTGGATCGGGCGATGCGGACGGGTTTTAACTGGGAGCTGGGCCCGTTTGAGATGTGGGACGCGGTGGGCGTGGCGGAGGTTTGCGCGGGGCTGAAGCGGGAGGGGGCGCACGTGAGCGCGCAGGCGGAGGCGCTGCTTTCGGCGGGGCGGGTGGGATGGTATCGCGATCAAGACGGGCGGGCGATGGTCTTTGATCCTACGCAAAGCGCCGAGATTTCAGTGCCGTTGCCGGAGGGGTATGCCTCGGCGGCGCTGTTGCGGCGGACGCGGGGGGTGTTGAAGGCGAATGCGGGATGTTCGCTCATCGACATGGGGGAAGATGTAGCGCTGCTGGCGCTGCACTCGCCGAAGAATGCAATTGGGACGGACATCGTGTCTCTGGTAACCGAGGGGCTGCGGCCGGATTCGCGGTGGGTGCGGGAGTTTCGGGGATTTGTGATTTCCGGCGACAGCAGCGACTTTGCGGTGGGCGCCAACCTGATGCAACTGCTTCTGGCGATCCAGGAGGGCGAATGGGACGAGGTGGACCTGGCGATTCGCGGTTTTCAGGGGATGACGCAGGCGATCAAGTTCTGTCCGCGGCCGGTGGTGGTGGCCCCCTTTGGGATGACGCTGGGCGGGGGCGCGGAGATGAGCCTGCATGGGGCGCTGCGTCAGCCCCATGCAGAGCTGTACATGGGACTGGTGGAGCTTGGGGTGGGGCTGATTCCGGGCGGTGGAGGCACCAAGGAACTGGCGCTGCGGGCTTTTGACGAGGCGCGGAAGACGTGCCGGGATTCTCCTCTGGAGGCGCCGTCTCGATTTGCGCTTTCGATGGAATACCAGGACGCGATACGGACGGCATTTGAAACCATCGCGATGACGAAGGTATCTACTTCGGCAGAGGAGGCGCGAAAACTTGGACTGCTTAGGGAGGCCGACCGAATTACAATGAATCGCGAGCGGTTAATGATGGAAGCTCGCGACGCGGTACTGGATCTTTCGACTGTCGGGTACTCGGCTCCGGTGGAACGGGTGATTCCGGCGGCGGGCGAGGCGGCACTGGCGAATCTTAAACTGGGGATACACCTGATGCGGCGCGGGGAGTACATCAGCGACCACGATGTAAAGGCAGCAACCCATGCGGCGCGGATTCTGTGCGGAGATGCGGTAACGCCTGGAACTCTTGTGAGCGAGAAGGAATTGCTGGAGCTGGAGCGTGAATCATTTTTGTCGCTATGTGGCGAAAGGAAGACGCAGGAGAGGATTTACCACACCCTGAAGACAGGGAAACCGTTGCGGAATTGAGGAAGATACATGCCAGCGCTCGAGTTACACATTGCGAGGGTTCGACCGGCGAGCAGTAAGCTGCGAACATTGATGGAGAAGCCGGACTCAGTGATATTGCGCCGGAACCATTGCGACATGGAGTTGCACAGCCATGCGCTGCGGAGCCGGGTGCGGATGAACGCGGTGCTGGCGGTGGACGTGACGCATCCGCCGAAGCCGGGTGCGGCGACGACGGACGAGGACGATTTCAGCGAGCAGTTCAGCAAGGGTCTGGAGCTCTGGGTGAGAACGTCGAACGGACCGGTGCGGGTGTACGTGGATGAAAGCGAGATACCGGGCGCGCTGACCATGTTTGAGGCCTATTCGCGGGTGGAGAACTTTCAGCAGGCGTTCAGCAAGCTGCATCGGCGGGAGATTGGCCTGACCTATAACTTCCGGGAAGGGATGG
This sequence comes from uncultured Acidobacterium sp., assembly GCA_964636535.1. GTDB lineage: Bacteria > Acidobacteriota > Terriglobia > Terriglobales > Acidobacteriaceae > Acidobacterium. The sequence continues at coordinate 2,790 of CAZWSD010000425.1, forward strand.
AGATCGGGGTGAGCGGAACGGTGATGGAGGAAGCGATGCCGGAGGAGGGTCTGGCGGCGCTTTCGCCGATTGTGGAGCTGGAGGATGAACGGGAGCTGCGATACGTTCTGCGGCTGGCCGATGGTTCGATCAGCGACTTTGAGCAGGTGATGCGGGATGCACTGCGCTGGCTCGGGGAGAACTCCTATGAGAATGTGCTGGGGATCTAGCGCCTGGCGCGGACCGGTGTAGAGGATTGGGCGGAGCAGGCGGAAAATTCTCCACGGTTGGCGCGGGCGCGCGCAATCGTCATGAAAATTCATGTACTGGGCGTGAACAATATGCTACCGTCACAGTAATGTGGATTTCAGGCAGTGATGAAGTCCCGTACCGCGAGGCAAGATATACGTGTGCGGTATAGCCGGTTACACAACGAAAAGCTGGAACGCCCCTCCTGAGCGGATTCGCAGCGCGGCATTGACGCTGGTTCATCGGGGCCCGGACCAGCA
>CAZWSD010000426.1:0-3272 GCA_964636535.1 uncultured Acidobacterium sp.
TCAATCTGCGCCGCGATCAAAAGCGCCGGACCATTGAACGCGTGGAGGTCGTAACCCTCACCAGGCCTGGTCGCGATCTGCTCATCCGGCAGGGGGAATTGCATCCCGATCAGAAAGTGTATGCCGAGTTGGTCAAGCCGCGTGAGGCGGAACATGATGCACAAATTTACCGCGCGTACCTGAAAGAGTGGAAACGGATCGAGCAGGAAGGCGGCAGCAACCCGCGTGTGGTTCTTGATTTCGAGTTGAAGGCCGATATCCAGAAGGCCATCCATGCCAGGCGGAAGACAGCGCCGGAGGAAGACCTGAGCGCCATCAAGCAACAGGTCGCCCAGCAATTCGAGTTGCCGTATGTGAACGGCACCATCCAGATCCCAGATGCACGCATTGAGTATGACCTCGACCGTAAGGTCGATCAAGACACAGACCAGGGGTCGCGTAGCGGCCATGAAGACATTGAAGTTCTCACTGCCGCTTACCATCCCGGCCATCTGCGCAGCAAGGCGCAGGCCGGGTTCCGCAACTACGCTTCGGCCTCCGACCGCGCGTCCCTCAGCGCCAAGATCGAGGACGATCACTCTCTGATGTGCGACATCCTGGAGTTGTGACGATGGACTACGATCCAATTTCGATCCTTGAGAATGTCGGCTACACCGAGCGCGAGGCCGCGTTCCTCTATCTGGTAGCCCGGCACTCCGGGTACTTTCTTCGCCGGCAGTATTGCCGCTTCATCGAGCGGGAGCGCGGCGGACTGGCCACGGAATTCCTCCGAAAAGCGGAATGCGCCGGGCATATCCAGGCCATTGAATGCGGTCAGGCACGCAGGATTTATCACCTGACCTCCCAACCTGTCTATGAAGTTCTTGGAATCGAAGACTCGCAGTTGCGCCGACTCAAAGGCGATGCACAAATTGAGTCGCGCCTGATGGTGCTCGACTTTGTCCTCGACCACCGGCAGGAAAATCTTCTCGATGCCGAAGAAACAAAGTGCGCGTTCTTCACGGAAACGTTGCAGATCGAAGTTGCCAGGTTGCCGCAGTCTCATTCTGGCAACGGACAGTTCTTTCCCGATGGCTTTCCGATTCTGATCGCGCAGGAACAATCGTCGGCCCCGTATCCGCAGTTCACCTTCTTCGATGAGGGTGAGCTGACCACGAAAAGTTTCGAGCGCTATCTCCGCCAGTACGCTCCACTGTTTCTGACACTGGAACGGTTCGAGCTTCTGTTCCTCGCAACTTCAGAGCGCAACTTCCAACGCGCCAAGCGAATCTTTGCCAAGAAGTTTCCCCAGAGAATGGTGTTGGGTGTGAGTGATCAGACACCGCTCGGGGTCGATCACTTCTTGGAATTCCTGTGCGCCCGTGAACGGCACGAGACAAAAAACACTCCTTGTTCTGCGCGGGATCTCGAAGTGTTACACGAGGGCGAACGCATTTACGGCTCACTCGAACATCAGGCTTTGTACGCCGCATGGAGGATGCGTAGTACGAATGAAGAGCGCATCCGGCGCAGGTTCCAGCAGCAGGGGCCGGAGGCAAAATTCAGAACCGCGATCCTTCCATATCGCTATCCGCTTTCCACCATGAAGCGCCAGCGAGTAGCGGACGGGGCAACAGGGGCGAGCGACGGGGCGGCATAGCGGGCGGGTTTCGAGGAGGCAAGTCATGCCAATAGAACGAAATACAGGAAACGAGCATGGAAGAAAAATACGGGTGAAGGGCGGGAGCGACGCATGATAAAAGGACGCCCTCGGCAGCAGGCTGCGGCGTCATCCGCGTCGCTCCCGCCCCCGAAAGTAGTGCTGGTGCGATCAGCAGTGGATATGCGCTAGCACGCGTACCCTCCGCTGCGGTGGCCGTCAAGGATCTTCGACCGCTGCGCGGCGCGCACAGTACGCGCGTCCTTGACCGCCATCCTCGCTGCGGGTGTTGGTCGATTATGAGAAGCATATCTGCTTCTCTGTTCTCGGACGAGAACCGGAGAGCAAACAAGGAGCGTTCAGATGGATAACATCAGATACATCGGACTTGATCTTCACCGGGACACGGTCTCGGCCGCCGTGCTGGACAGCGACGGCACGGTGATGATGCAGTCGGTTCTCGCCACACGCGCAGGTGCGATCATCGATTTTCTCAACGGGATCAGAGGCACACTGCACGTCACCTTCGAGGAGTGCAATCACTCGTCCTGGCTCTATGACCTGCTGGCCCGAAGAGTGGCCGAAGTGGTGGTCTGCGATCCGCGCAGGAACAAACTGCTGAAGTCCGGCAACAAGAGTGACCGGATCGATGCACGCAAGCTGGCGGAGCTGCTGCGCCTTCGCTCCTTGTCTCCGGTGTATCACGGAGAGACTAGTGCGCTTGAGGTTCAGCATAGGGTGAGATGCTCGCCGAATGCCGCAAGCATCCTGCCACGAAATGGCTGCAGTCAATTCCGTATCTGGGTAAGGTACGCAGTGCGGTCCTGATCGGGCGGGTGCAGACGCCACACCGCTTCCGGACCAAGCGTCAGTTCTGGGCTTACTGCGGGTTCGCACTGGAGACACGCAGCAGCGCCGAATATACCGTCGTGAACGGACAGATCCAGCGCAAGCTCAAACCGCTGCCTATCCGCGGCCTGAACTGGAACCACAACCATGACCTGAAAGGGTTGTTCAAGAGCACCGCCACCATGGCCGCCGCACGCAAGGGAGTGTTTCAAGAGTTTTACCTTGGCCTGCTGGCCAAGGGGATGCGACCGGAGATGGCGCGGTTGACTCTGGCCCGCAAGATCTCCGCCATCACACTCAAGATCTGGAAGGAAGGAGGAACGTTCAACGCCAAATATTTAAACCTGCAAGCAGCTTGAGCACCTGCCATCGGATCGCAAGCATCATGCTGTGCCGTCCCTCGGTCATAGAGTGCTCGGGTTCGAGGGTGAGTATCTAAGCGCTGGGATAGGCTTCAAGTCTCACGAGCGACCGTATGCCCCCTCGGACAACCCAATCAAGTAATAGGCCTCGAGTCTCAGATAGAACCATGGTTGGCCCATAGCTGCCCCACTGCTTACAGGCACTTGGATATCGGCGGGAGCGATCAGCAACGATGAAGGCAAACATCCGACGGAGACACTGTGCTCGCGTACAGCATCGGCTCTACCGGCAGAGGGCTGGATGTCAGAAAAATGCATCCGCTCATGCGAAGGGGAAGTGTTTTTTCTTGACATCCCCTTTTATAGAACGCCACCCTGACGGGTTGCCGCGTCGGTTTACACCGCGCTCGTCGCTCCCGCCC
>CAZWSD010000427.1:0-3263 GCA_964636535.1 uncultured Acidobacterium sp.
CACCAACGTCACAAAGCAGGCTGGCCTCGCCGGCGATCACGGCTGGGCCACCGGCGCATCCTTTGCCGACATCGACGGCAACGGCTTCGACGACCTCTTCGTACCGCACTACGTCGTCTTCCACCTGCACCACCTGCCCAAAATGGGTTCCTCCCAAACCTGTCAGTATGAAGGCATCGCCGTGCAGTGCGGCCCGCGCGGCCTTCCCGGTTCGCCCGACAATCTCTATCACAACAACGGAAACGGCACCTTCACTGATGTTTCCGTCAAAGCCGGCGTCGAGGACAAACAGCACCTCTACGGCCTCACCTCGGTCTGGAGCGACTTCAACCACGACGGACACCTCGACCTCTTCGTCGCCAACGACAGCGGCCCAAACTACCTCTACGTCAACAACGGCCACAACCAGTTCACTGACAATGCCATGATGTCCGGCGTCGCCTACAGCCAGAACGGTCACGAGCAGGCCAACATGGGCGTCGCCCTCGGCGACTACAATCACACCGGCCGATTCAGCATCGCCATTACCCACTTCAGCAACGAGTACACATCCCTCTACCGCAATGACGGAAACCTCAACTTCTCTGACGTTTCCTTCGCCTCCGGCATCGCACGCGCCACCATCCACGACGTCGGCTGGGGCGACGCCTTCGTCGATCTCGACAACAGCGGCTGGCTCGACTTCTTCCAGGTCAACGGCCACGTCTATCCGCAGGTCGACTCCAAACCCATCGGCACACGCTTCCGCGAGCCCAAGCTCCTCTTCTGGAACAACCACAACGGCACCTTCCGCAACGTCAGCAAGCTCGTCGGCCCTGCCATCCAGATCCCCCAGGTCAGCCGCGGACTCGCCGTTGCCGACCTCTTCAACAACGGCCACGAAGACCTCGTCGTCGAAAACCTCATCGGCCAACCCATGATCATCGAGCCCCAATACACCAATCACAACAACCATCACCACTGGGTCGAGTTCAGGCTCGAAGGCGTCAAGTCCAACCGCCTTGCACTCAACGCCGTCCTCACCGCGACCGCGGGCAAGCTTGTCCAAAAACAGGAAATCCTAAGCGGCGGCAGCTATCTCTCCCAGAGCAGCCTCCGCGTTCACTTCGGCCTCGGCGCCCACACCCGCGTCGACACTCTCAGCATCCACTGGCCCGCCGGCGAAACCCAGATCATCAAAAACATTCCCGCCGATCACATCTACAACATCAAGGAAGGCGTCGGCATCGTGCCTTTCAAGGACATTCGCCCCGCAGCCCCAGCGAAGCAATAGCCAGAAATCCACATAGACACACACCCGCCATTCGTTCCCCATAGACAATCGATTGCTTCATCGTCTATCGTGTTCCCGCCGGATATTCCCGCCTTTCCTCATAGAGGCTCTCACATGCGAAAGCTCCTTCTCCTTGCCGCCCTGCTTGCCGTCGCCGCGCACCTCCGCGCGCAAGACTCATCCGTCTTCACCCAGCGCCCCAATGATCCCAAGGCTGTCTACCTCAACGCTCCAGCCAATGGCGTCACCGATGTCAGCGCCGCCCTCCAGGCCGCCATCGACAACGTGCAGGCGAAAGCCAACGAAGGCATCGTCTTCGTCCCCTCCGGCCGCTATCGCATCTCCCGCACCATCTACGTCTGGCCCTCCGTCCGCATCATCGGCTACGGCCCAACGCGTCCGGTCTTCGTGCTCGCGCCTCGCACGCCTGGCTATCGTAATAATCTCGGTTATATGTTCTTTTTCGCCGGCGGACGACCCGGCTACCTGCCCCGCTGGTTCCGCTCCAATCCATCCGCACCACCCACCCCCGGCACCGTGCCGCCCAACAACACCGTGCCCGACGCCAATGCCGGAACCTTCTACTCGGCCATGAGCAACGTCGACATCGAAATCGGCAGCGGCAATCGCGGCGCCGTCGCCATCCGCTTCCATGTCGCCCAGCACTCCTACCTCTCGCACATCTGCTTCCACATCGGCTCCGGACTGGCCGCCATCAACGAAGTCGGCAACGAGGCCGAAGACCTCCACTTCTACGGCGGGCAATACGGCATCATCAGCGGGCAAACCTCGCCCGGCTGGCAGTTCACCCTGCTCGATTCCTCCTTCCAGAACCAGCGCGTCGCCGCCATTCGCGAGCACGAAGTCGGCCTCACCATGAGCCACGACATCATTCGCGACGAACCCGCCGGCATCATCATGGACAAGGGATATCCTGACGAAATCTGGATCGATCACACCCGTTTCGCCAACATCGCCGGCCCGGCCATCACCATCAGCGACGACCTCAACCCACGCACCGAAGTCAGCATGCGCAGCATCGCCTGCCTCCACGTCCCCGTCTTCGCAAAGTTCCGCGAGAGCGGCAAAACCCTCCCCGGCAAAGGCCCGAGCTACTTCGTCTCCAGCTTCACCCACGGACTCACGCTCGCCAACGCCGCCGACCAGGGCCGCATCCGCACCCGCTTCCACGCTAAAGCGCAACTCCGCCTGCCCGCCTTCTCCACACCCGTCATCCGCTCCCTGCCGCCCATGCAGGACTGGGTCAACGTGCAATCACTCGGTATCAAAGGCAACGGCGTCACCGACGACACCGCCGCCCTCCAGCAGGCTATCGATCATCATCGCGTCCTCTATTTCCCCATCGGACACTACATCATCACCAACACCCTGCACCTGCGTCCCCATACCGCTCTCATCGGCCTGCACCCCAGCTCCACCCAGCTTGTCATACCAGACCTCACCCCGGCATTCCAGGGCGTTGGCTCGCCCGTTCCCCTCATTGAGACGCCAAAAGGCGGAGACAACATCGTTACAGGCCTCGGCCTCTACACCAACGGCATCAATCCCCGCGCCGTCGCGGCGCTCTGGATGTCCGGCCCCAACTCGCTCATGGACGATGTCCGCTTTCTCGGCGGACACGGAACGGACACCGCCAGCGGAAAGCGCCTGAACCCCTACAACAGCACCCACACCGGCGACCCTAACCCCCTCCGCCGCTGGGATTCACAGTACCCCAGCCTTTGGATCACCAACGGGGGCGGCGGCACTTTCGCCGATATCTGGACCCCCAGCACATTCGCCCAGGCCGGCCTCTATATCTCCCACACCTCCACACCCGGTCGCATCTACGAGCTCTCCTGCGAGCACCACGTCCGCAACGAGGTCAAGCTCAACCACGTCGCCAACTGGCAGATCATCGCTCTGCAAACCGAGGAAGAGTGGGGCGAAAGCGGTAACGCCCTGCCCCTTGAAATCCAGGACTCCCACA
>CAZWSD010000428.1:0-3258 GCA_964636535.1 uncultured Acidobacterium sp.
TCCTTCGCAATCGGAAACACATCTGTCCGCTCGCCCGCGTATTCAATTCTGTACAGCCCCGGCCGCCTCACCTGCGAGAAGTCGAACTTCACGTAGTCGTACCGTAGCCACCGCGTCGGCTTTGAAACCGGCGCCTCAAACACGTCCTTGAACGTCCCATCTTTCGTGAGCCGCAGCAGCTCCGCCGTCTTCGGCGCATCGAAATGCGGATCCAGCTCAATCACCGCCGTCTTACGAAAGTCCGTCGCGTATCCCACCTGGCTGTGCGCTATCATTGGCTTCCGCGTCCAGTTCGGTATGTAATGCGGCCGGATATGCCACACCACCGCATCCCTCGTCTTCCCCGCGGGAATCAGCGTCCGCAGCACAAACCACCCATTCTGCGCCTGGTTCCGCCCGTCATACAGCCGCAGCAGTCCCGTATCAGAGGTCACGCTGATTCGATCCAACGGATCCCCGGCCGCCAGCGTGATGCTCCTTCCCTCGGCAAATGGAAGCGGAACCATGTACTTCCGCGCTTTCCGCCATTGCGCCACATACCAAACCTCCTTCGGTGAGCCCGGTTTCGGCGGATCCGCAATCATGCGGCTCTCCGGATATCGCGGCAGCACGCCAAATCTCTTGCCATCCACCTCGTAGGTCTTGTCTTCATAAATCGACGGCAAAAACTCCAGGTTGAAACCCGCCTTGCCCACCAGGTCCGCCGGCAACGGCTCGTTCAGATTCACCGTCACCTTCACCCCGCCGGGCTCCGCGCTCACCACCACCTCGTAGCTCAACTTGAATGCCGGATACGAAAGATGCGCCGTCAGCCGATCCTGCGCCGGCTCCGCCTCGTGACCCATCACTGTGGGAATCCAGCTCCACTGCTCCGGCGTCGGCGCAAGCCGCACGCTCCCATTCGTCGCAATCCGGTGCCCATGCAGAATAATCTGCATCGCCGAATCCTTCTGGTCGAAGAACACCGGGCTGTACACGTCGTCGTAGAGCATCACGCTCACGCCCCGTCCCCGCAGGTACCCGTTGCTGGTCACCTTCATATTCAGTTGCGCGCCAAACGCCGGCAGGCTCAACCACAGCGCAGGCCAAAGGCACATCGGCAAAATCGTACGCGGTCGAAGGAACATCGGAGCATCTCCTGTCATCAAAGATTTCTCTTCTTCAGCAGCACGAGAAATCCTCTCGTTGCTTCCGGTCTGGAATCCTACCCACGCCTCCGGTAAATCGTCAAACTAAATGGATAAAGCTCGCCCCTCGCACCGCGCGCCTCCCACCCTCATTCCTTCCGCAGCGGCTCCATCGGCTTTACGCCTGCGGCCCTCTGCGCCGGCCACCGCGCCGCAAACAACGCCCTCAGCAGCATCACCACTGTCGCCACCACCAATGCCAGCGGTGCCTGCGGCTTCACCCCAAACGTTGGACGACTGATCAGTTTGCCCGCCGCCAAAGAGGTCACAATCCCAATCACCAAACCTATGCCCATCAGCCATCCGGCATCCGGACCAGAACGCACAAAAGCCCGCACTTGGCGGGCTTCTGCAGAGCATCGGATTAACTTCAGAGCAAAGGCCTTACTTCTCTACCTCCACCCCGCGCCAGAACGCGATGTGGCCCTTGATATTCCGTGCCGCAGGCTTCGGATCAGGGTAATACCATGCCGCATCCGGGTTCTCCTGCCCGTCAATCAGCAGCGAGTAGTACTTCGCTTGACCCTTCCACGGGCAGGTCGAGGTCGTCGAGCTCGGCCGCAGATACTCCCGTTTCACCGTACTCTCCGGGAAATAGACATTTCCCTCCACCGTCACCGTCGTATCGCTTTCGGCCACAACCTTGCCATTCCATACCGCCTTGGCCATCTCCTACCGTCCTTCCTTGCCGTCCGTCACCTTCCCGGACCGCAACTCATTCACCTTACCAGAAACCGGAGGAGCTCAACTCCCGGCCTTCGCCGCCTCGGCTCGCCGCGTTTCCAGCGTCTTGCTGATTGCCTCCACACGCGCCTGCGCCGCATGAGACTCCTGCACCAGCCGCTCCGTATGCATCAGAAAATTCGGGTTCAGCCCCCGCGCTTCAGACAAAAATGGACGAAACTTCGCGTAAATGTACAACGGCTCCCCGTTGCAATCCAGAAACAAATCTCCGTTCAGAGCTCCGTGCAGCACAAACGTCGCCGCCATCTCCCAGTAGCTCGTCACCTGCCGTAACCACGCATTCTCTTCCGTGCCCCAGCCCCTCATCACAACCGCAAGTTCTTCAAAAGACTGAGGATTAAACTCCACCGTCAGCCATTTCCGAGCCCTCCGCATCGTCGCTTCGCGCCGCAAATCGTAGAGCTTCAGAACCAGTTCCGCGTCCTGCGCCGTCGCCAAAGTCGCTTCCATCAATGAATCTCTCCCTAGGTACTGTAAATGGAAATGCCGGCCGCGTCGAAACCGGCCGGCGTAGAAATATTTGGGCCTTCCCCGCTCAAACCTTGGCCAGTTCTTCCACCACCGGCCCGTGCGTCGCCGCCGTCGGCTTGGCCGCCGGAGCCTCCGCCGGAGCATCGCCGATCCGCTTCGTATAGCTGCACGCCGCCCCGCCTTCGCTGCTCTTCTTGCGCTTATCCGCGCCTTCCTCCTCGGCGCCCGGCTTCCTGTTGTTCGGGCACACCAGATACACACCGGACTTCAGCGTCTTCTCCATCAGGTACGGGCTCCCACACTCCGGGCACTTCTTGTCCACCGGCTTGAAGTTGGCTGTAAACTCGCACTTCGGATACTCCGAGCAACCATAGAACACGTTCCCGCGACGCGCCTTCTTCTCCACAATCTCGCCCTTGTGGCACAACGGACACTTCATCCCGATCGTGTTCTGCTTGATATATTTGCACTTCGGGTAGCCCGAGCACGAAACAAACTCTCCGTACTGCCCATTGCGCAGCACCAGCTGCTCGCCGCACTTCGGACACTTCTCATCCAGCGGCTGCGGCGGCTTCTGCTGCTGCTTCTGGTTCAACCTGCGCACCGTCTTGCACGGAGGATCTTCGTTGTAGCCAGGGCACGCCATGAACGGCCCCCACGGACCATTCCGCCGAACCATCACCCGGCCGCAATTCTCGCAATACTCCTCCTCCTGCTCCGCCTCTCCGCTCGCCCCAACAAGGTGAGGCTTGGCGTCAAAGTTCTCCTTCGTGAACGTGCATCCGCCCTTCTTCTTCTTGTCATACGCGCTGCACGCATAGAACGACCCGAACTTGCCCCACTTCAGCACCAGCGG
>CAZWSD010000429.1:0-3256 GCA_964636535.1 uncultured Acidobacterium sp.
GGCTTCACCAGCGTCTTCCTCGGCATTGAAACACCCAACGAATCCTCCCTCATCACCGCACATAAACTCCAGAACACTGGACGCGACCTCCTCGCCGCCATCCGCGCCATCCAGCACCACGGCATTCAGGTCATGGGCGGATTCATCCTCGGCTTTGACAACGACCGCGAAGACATCTTCGACCGCCTCACGGACTTCATCCAGTCCAGCGCCATCCCCATCGCCATGGTCGGACTCCTCCAGGCCGTCCCAGGCACCCGCCTCTACCGACGCCTCGTCGACGAAGGACGCATCCTCGCCACCGGCACAGGAAACAACACCGCCACCCAGCTCAACTTCCTCCCCCGCATGAACCCCAACCGCCTCATCGACGGTTACCGCGCCGTCCTCCGCCAGATCTACTCCGGCGAAGCCTACTACGAGCGCGTCATCCGCTTTCTCGCCACATGCCCCTCCCCAGCCAACCTCCAGCGCCGCGCCCATCTCCGCTTCAGCAGCTTCCGCCCCCTCCTTGCCTCCCTCTTCCGCCAGGGCATCCTCGACCGAAACCGCCGCGCTTACTGGCGCTTCGTCCTCACCGCCGCCACCCGCCATCGCCGCTCCTTCTCCACCGCCATCACCCTCGCCGTCATGGGATACCACTTCCAGCGCATCACTGACCAGCTCTGCAACCCACGCGCCCGCTCCACATCCTGACCTTCAACCTCCCCTGCACTCCGCTCCCCCAGCGGAATTTCATCCCCGACCGCCTTGCCCACCCAACGCTCCGGATGCTATACCGGACCCATCACCCGCAGGGTCACGCCGTAACCAGAAGGGGACCATCCGCATGAGCTCTGAACCAACCACCTCCCACCAACCTCTCCACCAGCTCGACCAGTGGGATGACTTCGTCGCCTCCCGCTATCGACAAGGCAAGGACCAGTCCGAGTTCCGCCAATACGACGAACTCGCCACTCCCGGCGTCGCCGAGTTCTACCGCCTCAATCACACTCACCAGACCCTCGACTTCGTCCTCGAAAAGGAAAAGCAATACTTCGCCCTCAACCGCGGAAAACGCACTCCCTGGGGCGCCCTCGACTTCCTCAACACCCTCGTCGATGACAGCGACCCTGACACCGACCTCTCCCAGATCGAACACCTCATGCAGACCTCCGAAGCCATCCGCGCTGACGGCCACCCCCGCTGGATGATCCTCGCAGGCTTCATCCACGACCTCGGCAAGGTCCTCTGCCTCTACGGCGAACCCCAGTGGGCCGTCGTCGGTGATACCTTCCCCGTCGGTTGCGCCTTCTCCGACCAGATCGTCTTCCACAATTACTTCCAGCACAACCCCGACTCCAAAGTCCCCGACTACCAGACCCTCCACGGCATCTACGAGCCCCACTGCGGCCTCGACAAAGTCCACATGTCATGGGGGCACGACGAATACATCTACCACGTCACCCGCGACTACCTCCCCGAACCCGCCCACTACATGCTCCGCTACCACTCCTTCTATCCCGCTCACCGACACGGAGCCTACCGCCACCTCATGTCCCCCCACGACGAAAAAATGTTCGAATGGGTCAATACCTTCAACCCCTACGACCTCTACTCCAAGGGCGCCGCCAAACCCGACCTCAACGCCCTCCGCCCCTACTACGAAGACCTCCTCGCCGAGTTCTTCCCCCCTGAAATCGCCTGGTAGAGCATTTCCCCCTCGCTCTGCGCGATTCTCACCCTCCCCGCGTGGCCGTTCCCACAAGCAACGGCCACCCCTCCCCAGCTTCCAACTCCCCATTGCATCAGGAGCATCACCCTGAATTCCCCATACCCCACGACCCCACTCCTCTCGCCCCACATCCAGCTCATCGCCGACTACGCCTGCGAAACCGGCGAAAATCCCCTCTGGCACCCCATCGAAAAATCCCTCTACTGGACCGACATCCCCACCGGACGCCTCTTCCGCTTCCACCCCGCCTCCAACCACCACGAGCTGATCTACCACGACCGCCCCGTCGGCGGTTTCACCTTCCAGCTCACCGGCGGCCTGCTACTCTTCCGCGATCGCGGCAACATCGCCCTCTGGCACGACGGCAAAATCACCGATCTCCTCCCCGAAATCCCCGCCGAACTCCACTCCCGCTTCAACGACGTCATCGCCGACCCCTCCGGCCGCGTCTACTGCGGTACCATGTCAAGCCCACAATCCAATGGCCGCCTCTACCGCCTCGATCCCGACGGCTCCCTCACCACCCTCCTCACAGGAATCGGCTGCCCCAACGGCATGGGATTCACCCCCGATCTCCGCCACTTCTACTTCACAGACTCCTTCGCCCGGCAAATCTACCGCTTCCGCCATCACTCCGAAGACGGCTCCCTCTCCCACCGCGAAATCTTCGCCACCCTACCCATTCCAGACGAACTCCCCGACGGCCTCACCGTCGACATGGAAGGCCGCATCTGGTCCGCCCTCTGGGACGGCTCCGCCATCCTCTGCTTCAACCCGGACGGCCAGCTCCACTCCCGCTACCCCATGCCCACAAAAAAGATCACCAGCCTCACCTTCGGCGGAGAAAACCTCCAGGATCTCTACATCACCACCGCCGGCGGCCACACCAAAAACCAGGACGGCCCCACCGCCGGTGCCCTCTTCCGCCTCAAATCCCACACCCACGGCCGCCCCGAATACTTCTCCCGCATCTCCCCTTCACTCCCCATCGCCTTCGCATCCTGAAGCCAGCCCCCGCCCCGGCTCTTACCCCAACCCTCAACGCTTCGCCGGCAATCCCTTCAGCCGCGTCCGCAAAAATTCATAAAAAATCTCCATCTTCCCCACCCGCGGAACCCCTTCCGGACCCACCCGCAGCCCCAGCTCCTGGCAGTCGTTCCTCCGCCTCCGGAAAACCGGCCACCGCGGCAATCCCGCCCCATTTGGACTCCCCGTCTTCACAAATTGGCTCCAGTACCCCACCAGCGTCCGCGACAGCGCCGCGTCCCCCGGCTGAGGAACCCAGCTCGTCCAGTAATGCCGGCTCAAAAACATCAGCTCCTCGGTATGGAACGCGCCCAGCTTCTTGAATGGCCCCGCGCCCACGTACGTAAACCGGTACAGATACGCATTCCGCCCCGTCAGCGCCGTATCCCCGGCCAGCAGCCACGCGCTGAATGCAAAATCGTAATCGCTGTACATCCTCCGAAACACCCCCGCCACCGCGCTGTCCTTCCTCGCCGGATACGCCGCAAACACCCGCCCCGAAAACCCCCTCCCAAA
>CAZWSD010000430.1:0-3243 GCA_964636535.1 uncultured Acidobacterium sp.
GATGTGGATTTGCTGGAGAGCGTGATCGAGGTGGAGAGCAGCGGGAATCCGCGGGCGGTGAGCCCGGCGGGGGCGCGCGGGCTGATGCAGCTGATGCCCGGCACAGCGGCTAAACTGGGAGTGAAGAACAGTTTTCGCCGGGCCCAGAATGTGCGCGGGGGAACAGAGTACCTGGATCGTCTGCTGACGCGGTACCACAACAACCTGGCCCTGGCGCTGGCGGCGTACAACGCGGGACCGGGCGCCGTGGACAAATGGCATGGCATTCCTCCCTACCCGGAAACGCGCCGGTATGTGGCACGCGTGATCGATGAGTACAATCGGCGCTACGAGGCGGGGCTTCGGGCGCATCGCGAGAGACTAGCCTCGGCGGCGATTCACCCCTAAGAGAGTTTCGCGGGAGCACGTTTTTGAAGAAAAAAGGCTGGATCCTCGTCCTGTTGCTGCTGGCGGCGCTGGTAGCGACTGTGTTTTTTGGGCGCGGGCGAATCCACTTTAACTGGCAGATATTTGTGGAGCAGATTGCGCAGGTGAACTGGTGGCGAATCGCCATTGCGATCTGCGTGATCTGGCTGGCCTATGGAGTGCGTGCGGCACGGTGGTCGGTGCTGCTTTCGCCGACGAGGAAGAGCACATGGCGGGAGACGATCGGTCCGCAGGTAATCGGCTATACGGGGGTGGCTTTGCTGGGCCGCCCGGCGGACCTGATGCGGCCTTACCTGACGGCGCGGAAGCTGAAGACGACGGTGAGCGCGCAGTTTGCGGTGTATGTGGTGGAGCGGATGTTCGACCTGGATGCGTTTGCGCTGATCTTTTCCGTGGTGTTGAGTTTCGCACCTGACAAGAAGGCGCTGCCGCACCCGGAGCTGGTGCGACATTTTGCGATGATCGGGCTGGTCGCGACGGTTGGCGTGGCGGCGCTGGCGGCGGTGGTTCGGTTGGGCGGCAATGCGCTGGCGGGGGCGGTGCGGCGGATGTCAGCGGGATTTGCGCCAAAGGCGGGCGAAGGGATTGCGACCAAGATACTGGCGTTCCGGGGCGGGCTGGAGGTTCTGGCCTCGGTGCGAGAAGTGTTGCTGGCCTCGGCGCACTCGCTATTGATGTGGGCCATGATCGGGGTGGCGTATCTGGAGACAGCCCACGCCTTTGACAAGGCGCCGGATCTGCACAGACTGACGCTGGCGCAGTGCATGGTGCTGATGGCAGCGAGCATGGCAGCGAGCACGGTGCAGTTGCCGGTGATTGGATGGTTCACGCAGATTGCGGCGGTGACGGCGGTCTTCCAGGGATTCTACGGGGTGCGTCCGGAGCCGGCGCTGGGCTGCTCGGCGATGCTGCTGATCGTGACCTACCTGAGCGTGGTGCCGGTCGGACTGGCATGGGCGCGAGTGGATCGGATATCTCTGCGGGAGGCGGCGGCTGAAAGCGGCCACGCTGGTGAAGTGATGGTGCATGGAAGCAGCGAGGCGCCGTAACAGGGAAGGGTGTGAGCTGATGTTTGGGCCGCGCCCGGGCCGGAGCATATCCCCTATTCCCGAGGGGTTTTCGAGTCCGCCCAAGCGGGGAGTTTCCTAGGGAAAAGCCAGGTGGGCATTCTCTGTTGGGTCGATAGGGACCGGGGGAATGCTCTAGCGTTTGTGTTTTTTGGCAGTGGCAGGCGCGGCGGGCATGGCCATGCGATGGGGCGCGGGTGCGGTGACGACCTCAATACGTGTGTTGGTGGGGAAGGTGACGTTCTGCCCGCGGGTGAGCCAGCGGTCGTAGAAGGACTGGGCGGCGGCGTAGGCTCCAATGCCGGAGGCGAGTTCGCGGGAGCCGGCGGCGATGCCGATGATGCGGCCGACGATACCGAAACCGTTGGAGGCATAGGCGCCGTTTTCGGCGGGGCTGCCGTCGCTGTCGAGACCGTGGAGGGCGAGCAGGGAAAATGCCAGCGGGACGATGAGCTTGCCGGGTTTTTTTCTGGGAGCAACGCCGCCTTCGGAGTCAATGCGAAGATCGGCGGAGCGGGCAGCATCAGCGGCGGCGAGAGTTCCCTGCACTGGCTTGCTTTTTCCGCTGGGCATGCGGAGCTGATTGAACGTGAAGCGGAGGCTGCCTTTGCGACCCCAGTAACGCGCGGGTTTAGAGCGGGTAATGGTGCCGACGAGGATGGCGCCCTCGGGAACGACGAGGTTGTGTTTGGGCCCGTAGACGGGCTGGGCGATGTAGGCCTGGAAGTGCTGTCCGGGCTTGCTGGTGGCCGAGCTGATGGTGGAGGTCAGGTATGCGTCGAGCAACCAAGCGCCGCTGTTTCCGGCGACCTGGGTGGCTGGGCGATTGAGTTCGCGAGCGGCTGCGGCGGGGTTGAGTTTGGCGGAGCTGGAGGAGGAGCCGGAAGGTGGATCCGCCAGGGCGGAGGCGCGAGTTGAAGCGGGCACGGCAGAGGCGATGAGGGTTAGAGGCAGGGAGAGATGGACGGTCCAGGCGGTACCCTTGTCGATGCGCTGGGGGTGGTAGGGCAACTGGCTGTAGAGGAACTGGCGGAGGCGGTCGAGTCGTCCGGGGGCTGTGACGAGGGCGGCTTCGGCCCGGGCGCGTTTTTTTGCCTGATCGAACTCGGCCTTGAGGAAGGCTCTTTTGCCGTGCGGAGAGGATGCGGTGAGATGCAGGACGGGCGTGCCACCGGTGGCGTCGGGGGTTGAGATGGCGTAGGTTTTTCCATTGGGCAGGGTGAGCTTGTCAAAGCGAACGAAGGGGATGTCGTAGGGGGTGAAGTCAGCGTAAAAGAGGGCTTTGCGGCGCTCTTTTTTGTTGGGCTTGAGGGCGGCAACGCTGCCCTGGAGCGTGCTGGTGGCTGGAATGGCGAGGCGGCTATCGACGTAGACGGGATAGAGCACCCGGACGGTGAGCGGCGCGCCGGTCTTCATGGCGGCGTGGTGGATCAGTTCGACGTCCAGGGGGGCGGTTACCGGCACGGTGAGCTTTTGCTGGGCGAGCAGCATAGGAGCGCAGGCGGCAATGCCAACGGCCTGGAGGGCGATACGGCGAAGGCGATAGGCGATACGGCGGCGGGAATCAATCATGGCGATATATTTATGGCTCGGCAGACGGGACCGACAGAGCGACTGCCTGTTTGAGGTTAAGGTTAGCCGGAATGGGCTGAAAGTCGGTACGAACGGTATGTTGACTGCGTGAGATGCTCTTGAAGAAGAAGATGGCTCCATCGAAGTGCATTTTGAGGAGTGTGGAGCGCCAGACGGA